>DASQLJ010000553.1:0-10140 GCA_035630095.1 Longimicrobium sp. | reverse complement strand
TGGTGCTGCGCCTGCGCCGCACCGGCTACGAGCAGGGCGGCGCGCACCGCGTGGACTTCATCCCCGACCCCGTCGCCTGGACCGAGGCGCCGGAGAGCTTCCGCGTGCTCGCCCGCCAGCGCGACCGCTGGCAGCGCGGCTTGGCCGACGTGCTCTGGCGCCACCGGACGCTCCTCTTCAACCCGAAGTACGGGCGGATGGGGATGATCGTGTACCCGTACTTCGTGTTCAACGAGATGCTGGCGCCGGTGGTGGAGGCGGTCGGGTTGCTGGGCGTGATCCTGGGGCTGCTGCTGAACGCCATCGACTGGCCCTTCGCCATCCTCTTCTTCCTCACCGCCTACGGGCTGGGCGCGGTGCTCACCTTCATGGCGCTGGTGCTGGAGGAGATGAACTTCCACCGCTACCACACCTTCGGCGACCGGGTGATGCTGGTGGTGTGGGCGCTGCTGGAGAACCTGGGCTACCGGCAGCTCACGGTGATCTGGCGGCTGAAGGGGATGTGGAACTACGTCCGCGGCAGCCAGAAGTGGGGGACGATGGAACGCAAGGGATTCACCACCACCGTGAAGACGCCGCCCGCGGACGAGGTCGACGCGGGGAAGCGGGCGCGGGTGTGAGGGGGGAGGCGTCCGCGCATGCGGCGGCGGGGCCCCTCCCCCCGACCCCCTCCCCACGCTTCGCGGGGGAGGGGGGGCATGGAACAGCAACGGCGGGTTGCGGCACGCAGAAATCACCCTCCCCCGCGAAGCGCGGGGAGGGCGAGCGCTCCAAGGCGCGGGGAGGGGGCCCCGCGGGGCGTCCGGAGCGCAAGTCGATCGTGTTGGATCGATATCCGTAGAAACGCTGTAAGCACAGCAGGGAAAAGGTGTTGATGCAGCTCATCTCACGTTGCGTGGACGTGCGCCGCGCCGTCCGGTCTCCGCGCGGGGCGGCGGTCCTCGCGTCCGTCGCCCTCCTCGCCGCCGTCGCGGTGCCGGCGCTCGGCGCGTCCGCCGGGGATCCGTCGACGTCCATCGCGGGCGCCGCGCAGGCGTGTCCCGGGCTGGCGAACCCGGCGGTGGAGCGGGGGTGGACGGCGTACCGCGCCAACCGCATCGACGCGGCGCGCGCGGAGTTCGAGGCGGCGCTGCGGCAGTGCCCGCGGCACACCGGCGCGCGCACCGGCCTCGGCTACGTGCAGCTTCGCGCGGGCGACGCGGACGCCGCGCGCCGCTCGTTCGAGACAGTCGCCGCCGAGCGCCCCGACGACGTGGACGCGCTGGTGGGGATCGGGCTGGCCGCGTGGCGCCAGGGCGACCAGGACGCCTCGCGCACCGCCTTCACCCGGGTGCGCCGCGTCGACCCCGGCAACGCCGACGCGCGCGACTACCTGGCGCGGCTGGGCGAGGCGCCGGTGGTGATCCGGCGCGCGCCGCTCGTCCTCCCCGACACGCTGGTCTACCCCTCGCGCACGCACGGCGACCGCTTCGAGATCCGCACCGCGCGCGGATGGGAGCCGTTCTACGTCAAGGGCGTCAACCTGGGCGCGGCCACGCCGGGGCACCACCCCAGCGAGTTCCCCGACAGCGCCACCTACGCCCGCTGGATCGTTCAGATGGCGGCGATGGGCACCAACACGGTGCGCGTGTACACCATCCACCCGCCGCACTTCTACCGCGCGCTGGCCGCCTACAACCGCGCGCACCCCACCGCGCCGCTGTGGATCATCCACGGCATCTGGACCGAGCTCCCCGAGGACGACGACTTCGCCGGCGCGCGGTGGGAGGGCGAGTTCTTCGCCGAGATGCGGCGCGTGGTGGACCTGCTGCACGGCCGGCTCGACCTGCCGCCGCGCCCCGGCCACGCCAGCGGCCAGTACACGGCCGACGTGTCGCAATGGGTGCTGGCCTGGATCATCGGGCGCGAGTGGGAGCCGTACTCCGTGGGCAACCACAACGACAGGCACAGCGGGCAGACCGGTTTCAGCGGACGGTACCTGACCGTGCGCGGCGGCACGCCGATGGACGCATGGCTGGGGAAGGCGTGCGAGTACATCGTGGACTACGAGGCGCGCACCTACCGCGCGATGCGGCCGGTGGCGTACACCAACTGGCCCACCCTGGACCCGCTCAAGCACCCCACCGAGACCACGGTGGACGAAGAGATCGCCATCCGCACCCGGCTGGGCGAGCGGGTCGACCGCAAGCCGCTGGAGTACGACAACGACCGCATCGACCTGGACGCGGCGCGGGTGAGGCCCACGGCCGCCTACCCGGCGGGCTACTTCGCCAGCTACCACGCCTACCCGTACTACCCGGACTTCATGGTGCTGGACCCCGGCTACAACCGCGCGGCCAGCTCCGAAGGCCGGTCGAACTACTTCGGCTACCTGCGCGAGCTGAAGGCGCACCACCCGGGGATGCCGGTGGTGATCTCGGAGTACGGCGTTCCCGCCTCCAGCGGCAGCGCGCACCTGCAGCCGCAGGGGTGGCACCACGGCGGGCACGACGAGCGCGAGATGGCCGAGGTCAACGCCCGCCTCACCCGCGAGATCGCCGAGGCGGGGATGGCGGGGGGCGCGATCTTCGCCTGGATCGACGAGTGGTTCAAGAAGAACTGGATCGTGATCGACTTCGAGATCCCGTTGGAGCGCAACCGCCTGTGGCTGAACCGGCTCGACGCCGAGCAGCTGTACGGGATGCTGGCCGAGTACCCCGGCGAGGCCGTGCCCGGCGCCACCCTGGCCCAGCGGGTGGAGAGCTGGAAGCGCGTCCGCCCGCTCTACCAGACCGCGGAGGGAACGGTGCGCGCCGCGTGGGACGAGGCGTACCTGTGGGTGCAGGTGGAGACCGCGGACGGCCGCGCTCCCGACGACCTGTTCCTGGGCTTCGACGTGATCCGCCCCGAGGCGGGCGACTTCCGCTGGCCGGGACGCGTGGGTCAGCGCCTTCCCGTGGGGCTGGAGTTCGCGCTGCACGCGACGAGGGACGGGGCGCGGCTGCTGGCCGACCCGGCATCCAACCCGCTGGCGATCGACCGCGTGGAGCAGATCGCCGGGCAGCCCAGCCCGGCGCCGCGGATCGAGCGCGCGCTCCCCGGCTTCTTCTCCGGGCGCTACCAGCAGCGCTACAACCGGCCGTTCGTCACCCGCGCCAACGAGGACGGCGTGTACGACTCGCTGCGCGTGGTCACCAACCGCCGCCGCTTCGCGCGCGACGGCACCGAGCACCCGGCCCTGGGCTACGACCGCGGGATCTTGCGCGAGGGCGACCTGCCGGACGGCGAGTGGCAGATGCTGGAGCGCGGGGTGTTCGAAGCGCGCATCCCCTGGATGCTGCTGAACTTCACCGACCCCAGCGGGCGGCGCGTGCTGCAGGACCGCGCGGGTGCGGCCGAGGGCGCAGACTTCGGCACCGAGACGGTGCCCGGGGTGCGCATTGTGGCGGCCATGCGCCAGGGGGAGCGCTTCACCCAGTGGCCCGCGTCCAGCCGCGCGGCCGACGTGGCGCTCTTCACCTGGCCCACCTGGGAGGCGCCGCGCTCGCGCGAAGTCGTGCGCCCCGTCTACAACGCCATGCGCGACGTATTCCGCACCATCAACCCGCCCGTGCTGCGAGGGGGACGATGATCCGCACGAACCGCATCCTCCTCGCCCTCGCGGCGACCGCGCTCGCCGCGGCGCCTGCGCGCGCGCAGGACGCCGCCGACCGCGCCTGGGCGGCCGGGCGGGTGGAAGAAGCCGCGCGGCTGTACGAGGCGCGCGTGCAGCGCGACAGCAACGACGTGCGCGCGCTGCACCGGCTGGGGCTGGCGCGCTCGTGGGCCGGGCGCAGCGACGAGGCGCTGGCGCTGCTCGACCGCGCCGTGCGGCTGGACCCGGACGACGTGGAGCGGCAGGTGGACCGCGCCCGCGTGCTGGCGAACCGCGGCGACCCCGCGGGCGCGGCGGCCGCGCTGGAGCCGCTGCTGCAGCGCGACCCCGCATACCTCCCGGCGCTGCAGGCGCGCGCGCAGTTCCTGTCGTGGGCGGGGGATTACGACGCGTCGCTGCGGACGTACGGCCGCGTGCTGGAGATCTCGCCCGGCGACCGGTCGATCGGGATCGAGCGCGCGCGGGTGCTGAGCTGGGCGTCGCGCTTCGAGGCGGCCGAGGCGGCGTACGACTCGCTGCTGCGCCGCAACCCCAACGACCGCGACGCGCTGCTGGGGATGGCGCAGGTGCTCTCCTGGGCGGGGCGGCTCGACTCGGCCGAGGTGGTCTACCGGCGCATGCTGGCCAGCAACCGCAACGACCGCGAGGCGCTGAACGGGTTCGCGCGCACCGCCGCCTGGCGCGGCCGGCTGCTGGCCGCGGAGCGCCGCTGGCGCGAGTCGCTCGCCCGCAACGCCGACGATCCCGCCGCGCTGGTGGGCCTGTCGCAGACGCTGCGCTGGCAGGGGCGCGACGCCGCCGCGCTGGCCGCCGCCCGCCGCGCCGTGGAGCTGGCCCCCACGGACAAGGATGCACGGACGCAGCTGACGTGGACCCGCCTCCCGCTGCGGCCCAGCGTGGCCCCGGCCTTCACCTACGAGACCGACTCCGACGGCAACCGCATCTCCACGGTCACCTCCGGCGCGGCCTTCCGCCCCGACCCGCGCGTGGAGCTGCGCGCCGACGTCTACCAGCGCAACGCACGGGTGGAGGACGCCACCGGGCTGGAGGGGAGCGCGCGCGGCGTGGGCGTCGCGCTGCGGGCGCAGTTCGAGCCGGGGTGGTGGGTACTGGGCGGCGGCGGGGTGAGCGCCACCGACAGGGAAGGCGAGGACGCGCGCGGAAGCTGGCGGGCGAGGGTGTCGTCGCCGGCGCGGTACCCGCTGCGGGGTGCGCTGTCGGTGTCGCGCGCGCCGATGGACGCCACGGCGCTGCTGATCCAGCGCCAGGTGGACGTGGAGGAGGCCAGCCTGTCGCTGACGCTGGTCCCCGCGCAGGGATGGGCGGTCTCGGCCGCGGGCGGCGGGGCCAACTTCCACGGCCGCGTGTCGGGCGAGAGCAATCGGCGGACGAACGGCAACGTCACCGTCACCCGGCAATTGGGCTTCTTCACCCTGGGCGCGGCGGGGCGGGCGTTCGGGTTCGAGAAGGACCTCGGCGACGGCTACTTCGACCCCGACCTCTACTGGATCGGCGAGGCGCTGGGGCAGCTGAACCGCGAGTGGCGCAAGTGGGCGGTGAGCGCCGAGGTCGCGCCCGGCGTGCAGCAGGTGAGGAAGGATGGCGAGCGCGGCGTCACGCTGCGGACCACGGGCGGCGTGACCTACCTCGTGGGCCCGGGACGGCAGATCGGCATTCTCGCCGCCTACGCGAACGCCGGCCTGCAGCGCCTCTCGCCCACCGAGGCCGGCGGCGGGTACCGCTACACGGCCGTCACCGTGAGCGGCAACTGGGTGTTCTGAGCCCGCCCAGGCCAGCGCACGGGGCCGCGCCTTGCTCGAGGAGGCGCGCCCCGTCGTTTCGAGAGATGGCCGACGGACCGGAACCCCGGATTCTCGTGATCGTTCGCCCGACCGGCTCGGGGGTCACGACTCGCTGTGCCCGCACCGGTGACGAATCCGTTGACTTCCATCGTCCCGCCGGCAACATTGTCCAATACGTTTATACTCTTCTTTATGCAACGCCCCACCAAAGGAACGTCCCCATGTTCAGACCTGCGCTCTCCGGCGGCTCCTGCCGCACGGCGGCGGCCATGTGCGTGTGCGTGGCCGCGACCCTCCTCGCCCACTCCAGCGCGGCTTCGCAGAGCGACTCGATCGCGACCGCGCAGGGCTGCCAGACACCCACCATCAGCCCTCCCGCGGGGCTGCTCTGCGGCGCCACGGAGAGCACCGTCGTGAACGGCGACACGGTGACGGTGAACGTCTACGGCGGCATCCCGTACGCGGTTCCCACCACGAACAACAGCAACGCCGGGCGGTGGCAGCCCCCCGTGGCGCCGTCTCCCTGGAACACGCTTCAGGTGGATACGGGGTTCGCCTCCGTGTGCCCGCAGCTGCTGCCCGACACGGCGACGAACACCTACTACATCGGCGGCAGCGAGGATTGCCTGTACCTCAACGTCTGGCAGCCGCCGTCCGCGTCGCCCTCGTCCACGGTTCCGGTGATGGTGTTCATCCACGGCGGGACCTTCTTCGCGGGCGCGGGCTCGCTGCCCCAGTACGACGGGGCGTACCTGGCCGCCGCCGGCAACGTGGTGGTGGTGACTCTCAACTATCGCCTGGGGGCCCTGGGCTTCCTCGCCGCCGACACCCTGCAGGCCTCCATCTCCCCCAACCTGGGGATGCAGGACCAGCAGCTGGCGTTGAGATGGGTGCAGGCCAACATCGGCGCGTTCGGCGGCGATTCCAGCCGCGTGACGCTGTTCGGCGAGAGCGCGGGCGCCATGAGCGTGGGGCTGCACCTGTTCTCCATCCCCACGAGCGCCGGGCTCTTCCGCGCCGCGATCATGGAGAGCAACCTGATGGCGTTCCCCTATCGCGACACCACCCAGGCGATCGCCAACGGCAACAAGTTCCTGACCACGCTGTGCCCGTCGGCCGGTTGCACGGCGGTGCAGGCGGGGTGGTTGCAGGGGCTCACGACCTCGCAGATCATGCTCGCCGACAGTGCGTATCGCGTCAGCGGTACGTATGTGCTGGAACTCCTGGGCTCGAACGACGGCCTGTCCGAGATCATCCCCTGGAGCCCGGTGCTGGACGGCACCCTCATCACCGGTCAGCCGCTGGCGGGGTACGCATCCGGGACTTCACCCAAACCGTACGTGTTCGGGATGAACCTCGACGAGGGCGTGTTGTTTTCGTACCTGCTCGGCGACACGCCCGGGATAGATCTCAATTCATCGTTCGAGTACACCCTGCTCCTCAACGCGCTGTACCCGAACCAGGCGGATACCATCCAGGGGTGGACCGTGTCCACCGGGTCCACCTCGTACCAGCCCTATTCCAACAAGAACGACAGCACGGCCTACCTCACCCCGGGAGAGGTGGGGCTGTCGAACCTGCTGAACGACGCGCTGTTCCACTGTGGCAACCTGGCGTCGGCCGACTCGGCGCTGCTCGCGAACCAGCCGGACAGCCTTCCCGTCTTCGGCTACCTCTTCATGCAGCCGCCCGTCTTCAACCATCCCCCCATCGCGATACCGGCGTGCGTTCCGCAGGCCGGGAACATCTGCCACACCTACGAGCTGCCGTACGTCTTCAACACCCTGGCCTACGCGGACAGCCTGCCGGGGAGCATCCCGGCGACGCCGTCGGACTATACCCTCGGGCAGGCGATGTCGGCCGCGTGGGCGAGCTTCGCCACGAACCTGGGTGCCCCGGCCTCGGGGTGGCAGCCGTACACCTCCAACGGCGGGCTGTACGTGTGGGGTGGAAGCGGCAACGGCACCATGCAGTCGGGGTGGAGCACCGCGCGGAGCTGCACGGGGTTCTGGAATACGATTCCCCCGATCGGAAAGTGAAGCGGTCGACGATCGCGCCGACGTAGCCGCGCGAAGCGCCCCCGTCCCTCCCCCGCGCAGTTACCCGCGCAGTTACGGGGGAGGGACGGGCGAGGAACGAGCCAGGGCGGGGGCCCGCGGGCCTCGCCAGACGCCAAGAACCCCTCGTCCAAGCTGGACGAGGGGTTCTGTATCATCTCCCGATCGCTGCTGTTCCGTCTACCGCGGGATGAAGTCGTCGTCCTCGGCCAGGCCGCGGCAGAACGCCGTCATCAGGCGGATGGTCGCGTCGATGTCGTCGATCGCGACCACCTCGTTGGGCGAGTGCATGTAGCGGTTGGGCACGGAGACCACGCCGGTGGCCACGCCCGCGCGCTGCAGGTAGATGGCGTCGGCGTCGGTGGAGGTGAAGCGGGGGCTCGCCTGGATGGTGTAGGGGATCCCCTCCGCCTCGGCCGTCTCGGCCAGGCGCTCGAACACCAGCGGGTGGATCGCCGAGCCGCGCGCCAGCACGGGGCCGCTCCCCAGCTTGTGCTCGCCCACCTGCTTCTTCTCGATCCCCGGCGCGTCGGTGCTGAAGGTGAGGTCCACCACCAGCGCCACCCGCGGGTCCAGCGCGTACGCCGAGGCGCGCGCCCCGCCGCCGTGGAAGCCGATCTCCTCCTGCGTGGTCGCCACCGCCACCACCTCGGCGGCCGGGCGGTCGGCCGCCAGCGCGCGCAGCACCTCCAGCACCACGAAGGCGCCGATGCGGTTGTCCACCGCGCGCGAGGCGATCAGGCCGTCGCCCAGCTCCACCAGGGTGCAGTCCACCACGCCGGGGTCGCCCACGCGGATCCCGCGCTCCAGCGCCGCGGCCCGGTCCTTCGCGCCCACGTCCACCCACAGGTCGTGCAGCTTGGCGGCCTTCTCCTTCTCCTCGGGCTTCATCAGGTGGATCGGCTTCTTCCCCACCACGCCGATCACGTGGCCGAGCCGGGTGAGGAAGCGGATGCGCTGCCCGATCAGCACCTGCGGGTCCCATCCGCCGATCCCGTCCACGTAGAGGAAGCCGTCCTCGTCCACGTGGGTGACCATCAGCCCGATCTCGTCGATGTGGCCGGCCAGCATCACCCGCGGCCCGCCCGTGCCCAGCGCGGCGGAGGAGTTGCCGGAGACGTCCACGTCCACCCGGTCGGCGATCGTCTCGGCCTCGGCGCGCCAGACGCGCGCGGCGGCGGTCTCGAAGCCCGAGGGGCCCGGGGTGTCCAGCAGGCACTTCAGAAAGTCGTACGAGCTCTGTTCCATCGCGATGAACGGTTGCGGCTGGAGGTGCAGGCGCTTATTCCGGACGTGCCGGCGCGGGCGTGGCCTGGGCGGCGCGGGCGGCCACTTCGGGGGTGTAGGCGTGGTACAGGTGCTTCACCAGCACCTCGGCCGCGTAAACCTCGGGCGGCAGCTCCTCGAGCGCGGCCAGCGCGCGCAGCGCCTCGGCCTGGCGTGGGGTGAGCTGCAGGGTCACGGGTTCGCGCGGCATCGCGGTCGTCGGTTCGTGGTGGTGCGTGCGTTCGGCGCCCGTTCCTGCCGGGGCCGGCGCGTAGACGCGCCCGCGTTCACGTCCACAATGTCCGAGGTGGACGAAGAGAACGCAAGGCTCCGGCCAAAATGCGCCAGCAGGCGCTCATTCCGCGCGCTCGGGTGACGCACTTTGTGCGTACAGCTCCAGGAAGCCGGTCACGATGCGGTGCGTCATCCCCCACACCACGTACCCCCGCGCGTCGAACGCGGGGAAGCGGAGCGTCTCTCCCTCGGCCAGGTCGTGCAGGTACTCGGTCACCGCGTCGGGGCGCAGCAGGTGGTCCACGGGGATCCACAGCGCGAGCTGCACCTCGTGGTTCGGCCGCGGCTCCGCATCTTCCGGAACGTGGTAGACGAACGGCGACACCACGATCCCGGGGACGCGCACCGAGCGCGGCGCCAGGTCGTCGAGCTGCCCCAGCAGCCGGCCGCCGCGATCGACGTCGATCGCCACCTCCTCGCGCGTCTCGCGCGCGGCGGTGGCGGCCAGGCCGGCGTCCCCCTCCTGGGCGCGGCCGCCGGGGAGCGCCATGTGCCCCGACCAGGGGTCGCCCGCGCGCTCGGCGCGGCGGATCAGCAGCAGCTCCACGCGCCCCTCGCGCACGCGCAGCAGAAGCGCCACCGCCGCGCGCGCCTCGCCCGGGAGCGGCGGCGCGCGCAGCGGCGGGCGCGAGGCCAGGGCGGCTTCCAGCGCGGCGATGCGAGCGTCCGTCGAAGCCTGCCTGCGAAATGGCGTAAGTGCGGGCGGCTTCTTGCCCGCCGCGAGCGGAGAGGTTATCACGTCGCGTACGATCCGGCAACGTTTTCTCTGTTCACCCCGGCTCCTTTTCGATGCCCACCCTGGCCGACGTCCACGCCGCCCGCGAGCGCATCCGCGACCGCGTGGTGCTCACCCCCTGCACCCCGTCGGAGGCGTTCGGCGAGATGTTCGGCGGGAAGGCGTTCTTCAAGTTCGAGAACCTCCAGCGCACCGGCTCGTTCAAGGAGCGCGGCGCGCTGAACTCGATGCTCACCATGTCTGACGACGAGCGCCGCGCCGGCGTCATCGCGGCGAGCGCCGGCAACCACGCGCAGGGGGTGGCGTTCCACGCGCGGCGGCTGGGGATCCCCGCCACCATCGTGATGCCGG
>DASQLJ010000552.1:0-8094 GCA_035630095.1 Longimicrobium sp. | reverse complement strand
CGCAGCGCCACGTCGTCGAAGCCCGACGAGCCCAGCACGCGCAGGGTGGTGAAGCCGTTCATCAGCGTCCGCCGCGCGTTCTCGGCGCCCAGGATGGCGCCGAAGGCGGGGAAGTCGCGGGTCTCCGAATCCCGCGAGCCGGGGTCGTTCAGCGTGCGCCCGATGATGTGCACGTGCGCGTCGATGAAGCCCGGGAGCAGCGTGGCGTCGCCCAGGTCGATCACCCGCGCCCCGGCAAGCTCGGCCGCGGAGCCCTGGCGGCGCACGGCCACGATGCGGTCGTTCGTCACCACCACCTCGCCGTTGGCGATCGGCGCCGCGCCCGTGCCGTCGATCACCCGCGCGGCGCGGAGGATGACGGTGCCGGTGCCGCGAATGGGGTAGTTCGTGGTCACCGGCGCCTGCGCGGCCAGCGCGGGCGTGAGAAGCGCCACGGCTGCGGCCGCGGCGAGCAGGGTGCGGGTCACGGGTCCTCCGGGAGGGCGTGGTCGGGCGGATGAATGGCTGGACGGTGGGGATGATGATTCGGGATGCGTCCGGCGGCAAGGCGGGAGCCCTCGCGCGACGATCCCGCGCGGGAGGCGTCGCGATGGAAAAACACGTCCCTTTCCCGAACCGCGGGAATGGGACGTGTGGAGGTGCAGGTCCGACGTGCGGCCGTGCGTCACGCGGGGCAGTCGGTCGGGCGCGGGCCCGGCGGGAAGCTGCCGCAGGCCAGCAGCTCCTTGAGTGTCGGCTGGTGGAGCAGCACGTACGCCTCGCTCATGAGCTTCATCGCCAGGCTCGGGGCGTGGTTGCGGAACACGTCGACCTGGTCCGCCGACACGCCGGCCAGGCGCAG
This sequence comes from Longimicrobium sp., assembly GCA_035630095.1. GTDB lineage: Bacteria > Gemmatimonadota > Gemmatimonadetes > Longimicrobiales > Longimicrobiaceae > Longimicrobium. Next base: position 7,253 of record DASQLJ010000552.1, on the reverse strand, counting down.
GGTGGTGCCCAGGCTGTCGACGTACGCCGTCGCCTCGGAGTACCCGGTGCCCACGCAGGCGCCCGACGCGTCGAGCACACGGGTGGCCGCCTCCACGTACTGCGAGCCGTTGCCGAAGTAGAGCCCCTGTGCGTCGTCGCAGATCGGCTCGAAGGTCAGCTTGCGCAGCCGCTCGGGGACCACGGCCTCCGCCAGGGCGAACTCCCAGCGATGCGGCACCCAGGTGGGCGTGTTGTCGTACAGCGCCCGGTTGGGTGAGTGCTCGGCCTTCTTCCAGCCGGTGACGGCGAGCGATCCGGAGACGTTGAACACCGTGCCGTACGGGTCCATGTACTTGCCCACCAGCGGGCTGTGCATGGTTCCGGGGGGCGTGGGCCCGGTCTGGCGCATGAACGCGGCCGAATCGGTGTGCCCGGCGTTGAAGGTGAAGGAGTACGGCCCCTCCAGGTTCGCCACGAAGAAATCCCACCCCGCGCCGCTCGGGCTCAGGTTGCTGGAGGCGCGCAGCACCTCGTGACGCGGGGCGCCGCCCGGCGCCAGCGACAACCCCCACTGGTGGTCGAACCAGAAGGTTCCGCCCTTCAACGCCACCGTTTCCCCGCCCACCCGCAGCACGCTGGCCGCGCCGTCCAGCACCAGCCCGGGGATGGAGTAGTACCGCGTGCCCACGCCGCCCACCAGCGGCTCGGCACCGTCGGCGCCCTGCGGCAGGTACCCGCGCGACGAGGTGAAGGCGAAGTCGATCTCCAGCTCCACCGGCACGATACCGCCCCGGTCCGTGCCTTGGGCGCGCACCCGCATGGGGAACGGCCGCCCCGGCTCCAGCGCCTCCACCGAGCCGCCCCGGGCGCGCAGGAACAGCTGGTCCGAAACCTCCACCTCGCCCCTGGCTCCCGCCGAGATCACGGGGTCCACCTGGTGGAACGGCCCGCCTTCGACCGAAACCGCGAGCTGCAGGTCGACGACCTGGTTCTGCGCGTCGCTCAGGCCGAGCTGGTGAGCCATGGCGGGCGGCAGCAGCGCGCTGCGGAAGAACATGCAGAGCACGCCGAACTGCCGGCCATCGGCGGCGAACGCCGTCCCCGCGAAGTAGTACCATCCCACCTGCGCCGTCAGGTCCACGGCGTTCACGCGGGGGAACTCGAGCTGCGCGGTGTTGGGCATGTCGGGGTAGCCGCGGCTGCTGTCCAATCCCAGCAGCATGGTCATGGCGTACGCCTGGTGCGGCGTGAGCGACTGCGCGTGCTCCAGCAGCACGGTGTAGCGTTCCTCGTAGTCGGGGAGGAACGACCACGGGTTCGCCAGCATGTCGGCGAGCCGGTGACGCATGCGCGCCCCGTATGCGGCGTCGGTGCCTGGATCGGCGACCTGAACCGCGGGGACGGCGGGAGCCTGGGTACTCATGGACGTTCCTTCGGATGACGAGGAACCCGGCGCGGAGGAGCCGGGCCACGGCGGTGGGCGCCGTCGACGGCGCCGGGCGGGAGAGGCGCCTGCCGCAATCTGATACGTATACGGTAGCAGCGCAAGGAAAAGATCTTCAGCGACAAGTCACGGCGCGACGAAGCGGACCGGCGGGGGCGCGCCTCGTGGTGGCGGCCTCGACAGGTCCAGCGCCCGATCCGAAGCGCGCGAGTCGCGGGGCGATTGAAATCGCTGCAACAACCACACGAAGTCCGCCTTCGCGGACTACCGCCGCCCGCGCCGCCGAGGCGGTGGGGCGCGGAACCGGCTCGTCCTGCCTCGGTGATATGACGGCGAGAGATCGGCTCGACGTGCACGCGAAGTAGCCGCGAGCGAAGCGAGCCCAGGTCCCTCCCCCAGGTTGTTTTGGGGGAGGGACAGGCGCCGTTAGGCGCCAGGGAGAGGGCCCGCGGGGGAGAGGGTCTGCTGAAGGTCCGCGGAGGGTCCGGGCCTACCGCCGGAAAATCCGCCGATACCCGCCCGCGATCAGCGCGGACACGTCGGCCATGATGCGCGGGAGGTTGAGGCCGCCGGGGTAGGCCAGGTACCGCGGTTCCCACACGGGGTGGAACTTCTCCTTGTAGATCCTCAGCCCCTGGAAGTTGTAGAGCGCGCCGCCGCGCTCGAAGAGCCAGTTGCCCAGCCGCGTCCACACCGGCGCCACGGCGCTCATCTCCAGCCCCGAGAGCGGCGCCATCCCCAGGTTGAAGCGTCCGTAGCCGTTCTCCTTCCCCCAGATCATGAGCTGCAGCAGCAGCACCTCCATCACGTTCTTGGGGGCGGTCGACCGGTAGCGCATCAGGTCCACCGACAGCTCCCTGCCGCCGAAGCCCGGCCAGAGGGTGGCGAACGCCTCGATGCGGCCGCCCTCGTCCTCGATCACCGCCAAGGGGAAGCGGCGCACGTACGCCTCGTCGAAGAAGCCGAGCGAGAAGCCCTTCTCGGCCGCGGCCTTGTGCGCCAGCCAGTCGGCCGAGACGGCGCGCACCTCGTCCAGCACCCCCGGCACCTCCTCGCGCGGGACGATGCGGAACGACAGCCCGCTGCGGCCGAAGCGGTTCAGCACCAGGCGGAACGGCTTGCGGTCGGCGCCGTCCAGCGTGAAGCGGTCGAGCGGGACGAACGCCTCCTCGCCCAGCTTCACGAAGGTGAGCCCGAAGTCGGCGTACTGGTGCAGCTTGTCCTTGCTGACCTGGTAGAAGACCGGCGTGCCGCCGAAGTCGTCGCAGCGCCCGAAGAACTGGCGGATGAGCTGCATGGTGCACGCGGGGTCGCCCACGGGATCGCCCAGCGCCACCCACGTTCGCCCGTGCACCCCGTACATCAGGAACGCCTCGCGCCCCGGGGTGAAGAGGAGGCTCTTGTCGCGCAGGTAGACGGTGAATGGCTGCGTGTTCGGCTGCTTCTCCAGCAGCGCCGTCGCGTCGGCCAGCTCCTCGTCCGTGGGCGGGAGCACCTCGGGCGGGGCGGGGCGCATCAGCCGCAGCACGCCGAACGCCAGGATCGCCGCCGCCGCGCCCACCGAGCCGCGCAGGAAGCGGGGCGCGTCGGCGTTCACGGCGAAGCGCCACCACAGCTCGCTGCTGTACTCCACGTGGCGGAAGGCGAAGAAGCCCAGCCAGATCGACGCCCCCACCACCGCCACCACCGACGCGAACCAGCCGGGTGAGAAGCGCGCCTCCCAGAAGTCCGTCCGGCGGTCGAAGACGGGACGGCTCACCACCAGCAGCGCCAGCAGCGCGCCCAGGAAGAACGCCTCCTCGTAGTCGGCGCCCTTCAGCAGCGAGACCGAGATCCCGGCGGCGAGCGTGGCGGCGGCCACGTAGTACGCCAGCCGCAGCCGGCGGAACACGCCGTTGGAGATGAACAGCAGCCCCACCCCCAGCACCGAGCCGATGAAGTGCGACGCCTCGATGATGGACAGCGGCACGTACTCGCCGATCCAGCGGATGCGCTCGCGCTCGGCGGGGGTGGCGCCCGACACCAGGAGCACCACGCCGGCCAGGAAGGTGAACATCGCCAGAACCTTGGGGGTGACCTGCCCGGTGAGCGCGCCGAACGCGCCGCCCCAGCGCGCCAGCGCGTGCCGCCGCAGCCGTACCTCGTCCACCACCAGGATCCCCAGCGCCGCGATCAGCGGGGCCATGTAGTAGACCAGCCGGTAGATGAGGAGCGTGGCCACCAGCTCGGCGGGGACGCCGTAGCCGCGCAGCAGGTACGCCATGCTCCCCTCGAACACCCCCACCCCGCCGGGAACGTGGCTGATCAGCCCGATGAGCTGCGCCACGATGAAGGCCGAGAGCACCTCGCCGAAGCCCAGCCCGGTGTGCGGGATCAGCACGTAGATCACCGCCCCCGCCAGCGCCCAGTCCACCGTGCTCAGCAGCAGCTGCAGCGCGGCGATGCGCGGCGGGGGGATGGGGATGCGGAAGCGCCCGACGCCGATCGGCCTGCGCCAGAAGAGGGTGGCCAGGAAGTACCCCGCCGCGCTGGCCAGCATGGCCCACCCTGCCAGGTGCACGGTCGTGGCCCCCGCCAGCGTCACCATGTCGGGGTGCGGGGCGAAGGCCATGGCGCAGCCGCCCAGCACCAGCAGCCCCAGCCAGAACGTCCCGTTGTAGAAGATGATGATCCGCGAGATCTCGCCCGCGGTGAGCCCCCAGCGCGAGTAGAAGCGGTAGCGCACGCTGGTGCCCGAGATCATCGCCCACCCCACGCTGTTGCTGATCGCGTAGCCGGTGAACGAGGCGAGCGCCACCTTCCACCAGCGCTCCCGCTTGCCGATGTAGCGGAAGGCCAGCAGGTCGAAGAGGCAGAGCACCGCGTAGTTGGCCGCGGTGAAGAGCACCGCCCAGAGCAGCGCGTCGGCGGGGAGCGCGCGCAGGGTGGCGCGGATGGTGGCGTAGCTGATCTTGCGCAGGTCGCCCTGGATCACCGCGATCCCGGCGGCGAACAGCGCCAGGGCGATGAAGGGCGACACCCAGCGCCAGACGCCGGTGCGCTCCTTCCCCCCCGCCATCGCGGCGGCGACGGCGGAGTCGTTGGCGGTGGAGGGCTGCGCGGCGGGATCGGGTCGGGTCACGCGGGCGCGGAACGGGGTGTCATGATGGCGGTGCGTTCGATCGCGGAGGCCGTGCCGGGCCGACGAATGTACGCGCCCCCGGCGGGCGGCGGAAGCGGGAAGCGCCGGCCGCATCGATCTGGTCGTCCCGCACCGTTCCGGTGCAGCGCGCGTGCCGGTGGCGCGTGCCGTCGAAGCGGGGTAAGCGGATGCGGCCGCGAGGGTTGCGCCGGATCGGCGCGCGGGGCACCGCTCGTGCCTGTGTGGAGGGTGCGCTTCACGGCGGCGCGCGCGCCCCGCGGCCCGATCCGGCTGCCCCGGGCGCGCGTGCCCGCCGATCCCTTCCCCCACGAAGGAGAGACCCATGCGTCGTACCCTGCCCGTCGCCACCCTGCTGGCCGCCGCCGCGCTCGCGGCCTGCGCCGACACCCCCACCGACGCCCGCCGCGCGCCCGGCTCCGCCCCCGCGGCCGCGGCCTCCGAGAACGCGCCGATCTACCTGGTCACCTTCAACGACGGCGTGACCGACGTGCGCGGCGCGGCGAACGCCATCGCGCACGGCAACGGGCTGGCGCTGCGGCACGTGCGCGAGCACGCGGCCCGCGGCTTCTCGGCGGTGATCCCGGCGGCGCGGCTGGACCTGGTGCGCAGCGATCCGCGGGTGAAGCTGGTGGAGAAGGACGGGCCGGTGCAGCTCATCGCGCCGGTGCACGTGCAGGCGAAGCCGGGCGGCGGCGGCGGCGTGCAGAGCACGCCGTGGGGGATCACGCGCGTGGGCGGCGCCGGCGACGGCACCGGGAAGACGGCGTGGATCCTGGACACCGGCGTGGACCTGGCCAACGCCGACCTGAACACCAGCAAGGCGTGCCACACCTACTTCGCCGGGAACAGCCCCAGCGACGGCAACGGGCACGGCACGCACGTGGCCGGCACCATCGCGGCCAGGAACAACGCCATCGACGTGGTGGGCGTGGCGGCGGGCGCCTACGTCTGCTCGGTGCGGGTGCTGGGGAACAGCGGCAGCGGGAGCTGGGAGGGGATCGTGAACGGCGTGAACTTCGTGGCCTCGCGGGGGGGCAACGGCGACGTGGCCAACATTAGCCTGGGCGGCAGCGGCTCCAACGCCACGCTGGAGAACGCCATCCGCGACGCGGCGGCCAGGGGCATCAAGTTCGTGCTCTCGGCCGGCAACAGCGGCGCCAACACGGCCAACTACACGCCGGCGCGGCTGAACGCGTCCAACGTGTACACCATCAGCGCCATCGACAGCAACGGGTGCATGCCCAGCTGGTCCAACTGGGGCAACCCGCCGGTCGACTACGCGGCTCCGGGCGTGAGCGTGGTGTCGCTGCGCCGCGGCGGGGGCACCACCAGCATGAGCGGCACGTCGATGGCCGCGCCGCACGTGGCGGGGATCCTGCTGCTGGGCTCGGTTCGCGCCGACGGCTCCGCGACCTGCGACCGTGACGGCAACCCCGACCCGATCGCGCACCGCTGAACCGTTCGCGCCGACGCCGGGACGATGATGAGAGGGCCGGGGCTTCCGCGAGGGAGCCCCGGCCTCGTTTCGTCGATCTCCGAGCTCGGTGTCGGGGACGGATCGCCTGGGTGTCACGCAGAGTCAGCAGAGTGAGCAGAGAACAACCTGGCGGTTCTGCTTACTCTGCTGACTCTGCGTGAACCCTTTTCGGAAGCGGTCCATCCCCGGCTTCGTCGGCTTCGCGCCGCGGGCCTACCGCTGGCGGGCGGGCGGGCGCTAGCTTTCCGCCCGCCGATGCTCCCCACCCCACGCCCGTGCCGATCTTCCGCCCTTGAGCCCCGTACACAGGAACGCGCGCCGGCCGCGGACGCCGCTGCGCACCGCCGGCGGCGCGCTGAAGGACGCCGTGGTGGCGCTGCTGGTGTGGCTGCTCTGGCAGCTCCCGATCTACGCGTTCCTGGAGATGCCGCCGCGGCTGGCCACGATGTGGCTGTGCGCCGTGGCGGCGTTCTTCGTGTGGTGCTACGCCATGCCGCTGGGGTGGGGCTCGCCCCGCGGCCGGGCGACCGCGCGCGTGCGGCCGGTGCCGCGCGCCGCCTGGCCCTGGCTCGCGGTGCTGGCGCCGGGGATGTCCGCCGCGGCGCTGTCGGTGTGGATGGTGGTGAGCGCGCTGGGGCTGGACGACGGCTCCTCGCTGCCGGAGCGGTTGCTGGCGTACGGCGACCAGCCCGGCGGCGCGCTGGTGCTGGTGCTGCTGCTGGCCGGGCTGGCGCCGCTCCTGGAGGAGTTCGCCTTCCGCGGGTGGCTGCAGCGGCCGCTGGAGCGGCGGTACGGGCCGGTGCCGGCCATCGCGATCACGGCGCTGGTGTTCGCGGTCGCGCACATGTCGCTGAGCGGCTTCCCGATCTACCTGGTCGGCGGCGCGGCGCTGGGGTACGCGGCGTGGGCGACGCGCTCGATCTGGGCCGGCGTGGCGCTGCACGTGGCGTGGAACGCGGGCGTCCTGCTGTTCGACGGCTTCTTTCCGGCGGTCGACGTCGCGGGGCGCGGGGCGGCGGTGGCGGTGCCGGCGGCGCTGGCGTTCGCGGCGTGCGTGGCGGTGTTCGCGTGGGTGGCGCCGCGGCTGCGGCGGGCGGGGCGGGGGAGACGGCGGGGCGTAGATGGAGTGTAGATCGGCAGACCGGCGACGCTCGCGGCTGGATGTTCGCGGAGCTCGACATCGCGTAGCGTTCGGGGGATTCGGGGGAT
>DASQLJ010000551.1:0-2642 GCA_035630095.1 Longimicrobium sp. | reverse complement strand
CCGCATCCCCACCCTTCCGGACGTGGTGGCGGCGCGCCTGCGCGCCCGCACCGACGTGGCCACCCCGCTCCAGCGCCTCAAGGTGCGCCCGGGCGTGGCGGCCGCCTTCCCCGTCGACGAGCTCGCCCCGATGCTGATGCTGTCGGTGGGGCTCGCGCTCCGCGCCGCGGCGTGACCGACCAACCCGCGCTGAACCTGCAAGGGCCCTGGCCTTGATCGAGATCAACCTCCTCCCCAGCGGCGCCGCGCGCCGCCCGGCCGCCTCGCGCGCGGCCCGCCCCGTCTCGCTCTCCGGAGCCGGCGCCGACCCGCGCCTGGCCGCGCTGGGGCTGGCGGCCGTCCTGGTGCTGGGGCTCACCGCCTTCGGGTGGTGGCGCACCGGCGCCCAGCAGGCCGAGCTCACCGGGCAGCTGGAGCGCGAGCGCGCCGACTCGGTGCGGCTGGCCAACACCATCGCGCTGATGAAGACCATCGAGCAGCGGCGCGACACCATCGAGCGCAAGATCGCGGTGATCCGCTCGGTGGACGGCCGGCGCTACGTGTGGCCCCACCTGATGGACGAGGTGAGCCGCGCGGTCCCCCCCTTCACCTGGATCACCAAGGTGGCGGGGGTGGACGAGGCGCCGCCCCCGGCCCCCGCGGCCGCGCCGGCCCCCGCCCCGGGCGACTCGGGGGCGGCGGCCGCCGCCGCGCCGGCGCCGGTCCCGCAGGGCCCCGGGTTCAGCGTGGAGGGGAACGCCGCCAACACGCAGGCGCTCACCCGCTTCATGAAGAACCTGGAGGCGAGCCCCATGGTGCGCGACGTGGCGCTGGTCACCAGCGAGCAGACCGCCACCCAGGGGCGCGAGTACCTGAAGTTCACCCTGGAGGCGCGCTGGGAGCAGCCCGACTCCACCCTGGTCGAAACCGTCCCGGTCCTCCCGGTGCAATAGCCATGGCGCTTCCCCCGCTCGATCCGCAGACGCGCAAGAACCTCCTGTACGGGAGCGTGCTGCTGGCGCTGGTCTCCTACTTCCTCTACGACTACGTGCACAAGCCGCGCGTGGCCGCCGTGCAGGAGCTGGAGACGCAGCTGGCGCAGGTGCAGACCAGCAACTCGGCGGCGCGCGCGCTCACCCGCGGCGCGTCGACCCCCGAGGAGGCGCTGGAGCTGTTCCGCCGGCAGCTGGAGGTGGTGGAGGGGCTGATCCCCTCGGCCGAGGAGCTCCCCGACCTGCTGGACGCCATCTCGGTGGAGGCGCAGCGCACGGGGGTGGAGATGACCTTCATCCAGCCCACCGGCGCCACCCAGGAGCAGTACTACACGCGCCGGGTCTACGACCTGGCGGTGCAGGGCCGCTACCACGACATCGGCGAGTTCCTGACCCGCGTGGCCTCGCTGCCGCGCATCGTCACCCCGGTGAACCTGTCGCTGGCGCCCACGGCGGCGGCCGTCGCGCCGGGCGCCGCCGCCGAGGACGGGCCGCCCCAGCTGGAGGCCCGCTTCTCCATCGAGACCTACGTCATCCCCACCGCGCCCGTGACCGATGCCCCCGCGGAATAAGCTGATCCCGATCGCCGCCGCGCTCCTCGCGGCGGCCCCCCTGGCCGCGCAGGCCCCGGCCGCGGCGGCCCCCGCGCCCACGGCCGCCACCGGAGTGGACGTGTACCGGCGCGAGGTCTTCCGCTACCAGCGCGGGGGGCGCCCGGACCCGTTCCAGCCGCTGCTCACCGCCGCCGACCTGGGCTTCCGCGCCGAGGACCTGCGGCTGACCTCGGTGGTCTTCTCGCCCAACTCGCGCCTCTCGCTGGCGGTGTTCGCCGAGGCCAACACCCCGCGCCGCCACCGGCTCAAGGTGGGGCAGCGGGTCGGCAACATGACGGTGGCGCGCATCTACCCGCAGCGGGTGGACGTGCGCATCGACGAGTTCGGCGGGACCCGGACCGAGACCATCCAGCTGCAGCGCGCCGAGCGCCGCACCGAGGTGACGGCCGAGGACGCGCCCGCCGCGGCGGCGCAGCCCCAGCAGATCCCGGTGACGCTCTCGCCCGCGCAGCCGGCGCAGGAGCGGCTCCGGCCGCTCCGCCGCGGCGGAGCGGCGCAGCCGCAGGGGGCGGGCGCCGCGCCCGCCCCCGCGCCGGCGGCCCCGGCGCCCCGAAGCACCACCAACCCGCGGAGCCCCTCCTACACCCGGCCGCGCCCGTGAACCCGAAATCGAGGACGACCATGATGCTGCGCAATCTCGCGATCGCGCTCCTCCTCCCCGCGCTGGCCGCCGCGGCGCCCGCGCCGCCCGCGGCCTCGGGGAGCGTCTCGGGGCTCCGGCTCGAGGCGCGCGAGGGGCGCACGGAGCTCACGGTGGAGATCACCGGGGGCGAGGTGCGCTGGACCGACTTCTCGCTCTCGGGCCCGGCGCGCGTGGTGGTGGACATCCAGGGCGCCCGCAGCGACCTCCCCACCCGCCGCTTCGACGGGCTGGACCGGGGCGGCGTGCGCGGGGTGCGCACCAGCCAGCACACCCCCGAGACGGTGCGGGTGGTGGTGGACCTGGAGCGCGCCGCGCCCTACACGGTGGAGCAGGTGGCCGGCGGGCTGCGCATCTCCCTGGCCTCCGGGGCCACGGCGTTCGCGCCCTGGTCCACCGGCGGCGAGGGCGAGGGCG
>DASQLJ010000550.1:0-4382 GCA_035630095.1 Longimicrobium sp. | reverse complement strand
GCCGAGGCGATCCGCTGGGGCCGCCACCCGGTGGTCACCGAGGTGCTGGACATCGGGATGCAGCGCTAGGCGCAGCGCATCGTCCACCGGCGGAAGCACCGCGGGCCCGGCATCCACTGCCGGGCCCGCGGTCGTATCGATCGACTCCGGCGTCAGGCGCGCGGGCCGTCGTAGCCGACCCCGGAGCACGTCGAGCTCGGTGCGACGCGGCGCACGCTGCGGCTCGGTTCAACGGCGGGGGGATGATGGAAATCGACGGGGAGACTGCGGATTCGGCGCGATGATCGCCGGCTGGGGGCTGCGGTTGCGCGGCGCTGGCGGGCGGGCGAAAATGGTGGCGTGACGCTCGAATCGTTCATCGCCAGCCCCGTCGCGGGCCTTCTCGCCATGGTCGGCGGCGCCGCGCTGGTGTTCCGGCTCGCGCGCACCGTGCTGCGCCTGGGCATCGCCGCCGCCGAGAAGACGGCGGTGGACGGGATGGTGGAGGTGAGCATCCGCACCGGCGACCTCACCACCATGGCCGAGCGGAAGGCGCACGTGGCTGCCGTGCGCCGCGAGCGGGCCCGCGCGGCGCTGCTGGCGGTGCTGTGGGTCTGCCTCCTCGCCGTCCCGCCGGTGCTCGACGCCGCGCGGCCGGTCTACGCGCTGGCCGCGCTGGTCTGGTTCCTCCCCCGCCGCCCGATCCGCTTCACCCCGCTCCCCGGCACGCGCGAGTAGCGGCTTCGCCGACTTGCAGGCCTCCCACGAGAGCCGTTCCGCGACCGGCCAGTTTGCGTGAGGGATTCGCGCCCGCAGGGCCGAGACACCGGCGCGCCCGCGTCCGTTGCAGCGGGAACGAGACGCGGCCATGGCGCGCCGGGGGCTCGGCGCCGTTGGCAACGGCGGTATCGTTGCCTACGGCGCGCGAAGCCCGGCCCGGAGCGCAGCGGAGGGACACGCCCGTATCCCGCTCTTCCGCCAGCGGCCCGGCACCCATTTCCTGCGATTCGCGCTACGACGTGGGCTCGCCCGCGGCGCGGTCGGCCACGCCCTGCAGGCCGGCGTGGCGGGCGCAGTTTGCGCAGCAGTAGATCTCGTGCTTCCCCTCCACGCCGTGCCCGATCACCTTCACGCCGCAGTGCGCGCACACGGGCGCCAGCTTGTGGATGGCGCACTCGAAGCTGTCGAACACGTGCCGCTCCCCCGCCGCGATCACCTCGAACGACAGGTAGTAGTCGTTCCCGCACACCTCGCACTTCGCCATCTCCCCCTCCCCGTTCGACGTCTCCCCCAAGCCTGCTGACGGAGCGGGACGGCGCGCGCGAAGCGTGCCACGTTGGTCATCCGAGGGTAAGGAACCGGCAATCGGATAACGATCCGTCATCGAATCGCCAGGCCGTTCCTTTGGGTGTTTGATCCGCTCGACGTTCTTACCTGCGAAAGTGCCGAAACGGTGCCGCGCCGCCCTCGGTGCCTTACATGGCATCGCGTTTCCGCTGCTCTGCCTTGCATAAGCGCGCTCCTTGCCTCAAAAACTCCGCGGTTCTCAAGGCGAGGCGCGTACGTTTCGGGTTTGGAATCGTGCGTGGGGAGTAGAGGCCCGGGAGGTGGATCTCCTCGACGTTTTTGAGCAGGACTGCTGCAAACCGTGCCGCGCTCCCTCGATTTTTCAGGATCCGGTACCGCTTTCCGCCCGCCTGGTGCTTCGCGAACGTACGTGCCTCGGTGCAAAAACTGTGCGGGTTTTCGACCCTTGATGTGGTGCGTTTCCGAGTTACCGTAGTTCATGGGGAGTGGAACGCGAGCGGGCACACTCTCATTGCCGGGAGTGTGCCCGTCAACGTTTCGGAGGCTCGATGGAGAAACTGCCCGAGAGTCCCGCGGATGAGCGTCCGCACAGGGTCGAAGTGGAGTTCTCGCTGCTCCACTATCGCCGGAGGGGCCTGCCGGCCGCCTCCGCTCCACCGGCGGCGGGTCCGATCTGGCACGCGGTCAGGTGGATCGCGGGTCTGCTGATCGGCGCGCTGCTCGGGCGGTGGCTCACCGGGAGCTTTCCGTGAGCGGCCCGGCCGATCTACCTCAGCTTCGCCGCCAGCCAGTCCGCGATCATCCCCAGCACCGGCGGGTCCACGACCCGGGTGGGCAGCGCGTTGTAGCCCCTGGGGGTGCCGACGGGGTCCACGATCATCAGGTGGTTGAGGTTGGGGAAGACGCGCATGGTCACGTCGCGGTTGCCGGCCTGGCGCAGGGCGGCTTCCAGCTCCGGCGCCTGGTCGGCCGTCACCTGCTGGTCGGTGGCGCCCTGCAGGATCAGCACGGGCTGGCGCACGCGGCGCGCGGTGGGGAGCGGGTCGTAGTCCACGAAGAACGGGATCCACGGCATCTGCGCGCCGGCCGAGTCGAACTGCGCCATGTTCGCGCGGTACGCCGAGTCGCGCCGCGCCTCGGGGATCGCGGTGTCCTGCCGCACCTGGTTGCGGATCTGGTAGTCGATGATGCGCCGCCCCGTGCGCGACGTCGCCGCGATCAGCACCAGGGCGCGCACGCGCGGGTCGTCGGCCGCCACCATCGGCGCGATGATGCCGCCCTCGCTGTGGCCCAGCAGCGCGATGCGGTCGGGGTCGATCTCCGGCCGCGTGCGCAGGTACGCCACCGCCGCCGCGATGTCGCCCGCGAAGTCGCGCGAGGTGGCCTTCATCCCGTCGCCCTCCGACCCGCCGTGGCCGCGGTCGTCCATGCGCAGCACCGCGATCCCCCGGCGCCCGAGCGTGTCGGCCACCTGGCGGAACGGGCGGTAGCCGGGGACCAGGGGGATGGCTTCGTCGCGGTCCTGCGAGCCCGAGCCGGTGATGGTGACCACGGCGGGGATGCGGCCCCGGCGCTCGCGCGGCAGGGTGAGCGTCCCCGCCAGCCGGTGACCCGCCGGCGTGGGGACGCGCACCTCCTCCGCCGTGTACGGCGCGCCCGCGGGGGGCGAATAGTCGGGCCTGGCCGCCGCGGCGAGCGCGGGGGTGCCGGCCACGCGCTCGATGAGCAGGTTCTGCGAGGGGATCGCCGCACCCAGCAGCCGCCCGTCCGCGCCGGTCCGCGCGCGCACCGTCACCCCGCCCAGGGTGACGGTCGCGCTGTCGCCGAGCCAGGCGACGCGCGCCTGCGTGGTCTGCGCCGTGGCGAGGGCGAAGGCGGGGACGAGGGTGCTGTCGCGGCCGCCGATCGCCCGCGCGCGCATCAGCAGCTGCTCGATCGCCACGGCGGAGGGGCTGAACACCGGCACCGCGCCGGCCCCGCCCCTCACCCCCTGCACCCGGCGCTGGCCGCCCGCGCTCGTGGTCACCACCGCGCTGTCGCCAGCGTAGGCCACCGTGGCGTGCTGCAGCGGCGGCGCCGAGTCGGGCGCGCCCGGCCCCCACACGCGCAGCTCCATCGCGGTCACGGCGGCGCCGGGCCCGGTGCTCATGGTGAACACCATGCGCGCGCGGCCCGGTATGGTGAGCTCGCCCTGCACGCCGGCGGCGGTGCGGCGGAAGCTCTCCACCGCCACGGTGTCGCCGCCCTGCCGCAGCACGAAGGCCGCGGCGTCGCCCGCCTGCGCCCGCGCCGCCGCGGGGATCATCAGCGCCGCGGAGACGGCCGCGAGCAGCACGTTCGAAATCGTTCTCATCTCCCTCGTCTCACCCGTTGAAGAATCCTCGCTCCACCCGCCACGCTTACGATATCCGCCCACCGACGTTTCAACCGGCTCCCCACCGGCGACGTCCAGCGCCGCCGGCCCCGGTCCTCACGCTCGCCCCGCCGCCTCCCTGCGCCACGCGAGGTAGCTGAACACCGCCGGCACCAGGCTCCCCGCCAGCACCGCGGCGATGGCCACGTTCACGCCCAGCGCCTCGGGGAGCAGCACCGCCGCGAGCACGCTCACCGCGCCCGCGGCCACGAAGGTGCGGCCGCCCAGGCGGTGCGTGTCGCGCCAGACGCGGTCGCTGGAAAGCGTCCACGGGGTGCGGATCCCCATCCACCAGTTGGAGCGGATGCGCGGCAGGTAGTTGCCGATCACCATCAGCAGCACGCCCATCGCGGCCAGCAGCGCGCGGCCGCCGCCCAGCTTCCACCCGAACGCCCAGCCGCCCAGCAGGCTCAGCTCGAGCCACGCGGTGAACATCACCAGTACGTTCACCACCACGCGCACCTCGCCGGCGAACTTCGCCCAGTTGGGGCGGCGCGGGTCGAGCCGCGGGAGGATCTCGATCAGCAGGACGATGCCGGTGGCGGTGGCGGGGAGGAGGAACGCCGTCCACGGGGCGCCCCACCCGTCGATCTCGCCGCGCACGTTCCAGTGCATCGGCACCCGCCCGGGCGAGCGGAGATACACCAGCAGCGCCAGCACCCACATCCCGGCGATCACCACG
>DASQLJ010000549.1:0-5078 GCA_035630095.1 Longimicrobium sp. | reverse complement strand
TGCTTGCGTGGCTGCACGCGCGCGCGGCCGGCGGCGCGTTCGTGATGCGCGTGGAAGACCTGGATTTCGGCCGCGTGCGCGCGGGGGTGATGCAGACGCAGCTCGACGAGCTGCGCTGGCTGGGGCTGGACTGGGACGAGGGGCCGGATGCCGGCGGCCCGCACGCGCCCTACGTGCAGTCCGAGCGCATGCCGCTGTACGAGGCCGCGCTGCGCCGCCTGGCGGAGCGCGGGCTGCTGTTCGAGTGCGCCTGCAGCCGCCGCGACATCGCCGCCGCGGCCAGCGCGCCGCACGCGGGTGAAGAGGGCCCGCGCTACCCCGGCACCTGCCGCGAGCGCCGGGTCGATCCGTCCGCCCCGTCGCTCCTCGCGCACGGCCGCTCGCGAGTCGCGCTGCGGATGCGCGTGGACGCGGGCGACCTCTGCTTCGCCGACCTGCTGATGGGCGAGTGGTGCTTCGATCCATCCGCCGAGACGGGCGACTTCGTGGTGCGGCGGAAGGACGGCGCCCCCGCGTACCAGCTTGCCGTGGCGGTGGACGACGACGCGATGCGCATCACCCACGTGGTGCGCGGCGGCGACCTGCTCTCGTCCACCGCGCGGCAGCTCCTCGTCTACCGCGCGCTCGATCTTCCCGAGCCCCGCTTCCTCCACGTTCCGCTGATGATGGGGGATGATGGGGAGCGGCTGGCCAAGCGCCACGGCTCTGTCTCGCTCGGCGAGCTGCGCGCCCGCGGCATCCCGGCTGCGCGCGTAACCGGCTGGCTCGCATCGACCTGCGGCCTGGCGGAGGATGGGGAGGACGTCGCCGCGCGCGACCTCGTCTCCCGCTTCTCAGTCGACCGGCTCGCGCGTCAGCCTACGGTGATCACCCAGGCGATGCTGGAGCGGCTGAGCCGATGATGGCCGGGCCCGCTCGTCTTCCCCCGCCCCCGACGGCCCGGCCAGCACCGGCGGCTGAAGCCGCAGCAACAACTACGAAAAGCCTCGCAAACTGCGCGAGGCTTCGTCGGCGCGGTGACGGTCGGTGGGGCATTTCGGTGGACCTCGCGACGGGCGGCTGAAGCCGCATGCCATGACAATGGGAAGCCTCGCAAACTGCGCGAGGCTGATCGGCTCGGGCTCGGTCAGGACTCAGGACGCAGGACTTTCAGCACCCCGCATCACCCCATACAACCTTCCCCGCGCCCCGCGACACTCAGTCAGTACCATGAGGATCGAAACCGCCCCCGTCACCGACCAGGCGCTCGCCGAAGCCCTTCAGCAGAGGGGTGACGAGCGGGCGTTCCGCGACCTCTACGCGCGGCACACGCCCCGGCTGTTCCAGGTGGTGCTGCGCGTGCTGGGCGGGTCGGAGCACGACGCGGAAGACGTGGTGCAGGAGACGTGGATCCGCGCGACGGAGAAGCTGGACGGCTTCCGCTGGGAGGCGGCGTTCGGCACCTGGCTCACGGGGATCGGGCTGAACGTGGCGCGCCAGCTCCTGCGCAAGCGCGGGCGCTGGGTGGAGATGGACGACGCACCCGAGCCGTGGCGGCCGCCGCCCAACGACGGCGACCGCATCGACCTGGAGCGGGCCATCGCCCTGCTCCCGGCCGGCTACCGCACGGTGCTGGTGCTGCACGACGTGGAGGGCTACCGGCACGAGGAGATCGGCGAGATGCTGGGCATCGCGCCGGGGACCTCCAAGAGCCAGCTCTTCAACGCACGAAGGTCGCTCCGGCTGGCGCTGGAGCCCGCGAAAGGACGGACGCATGAGCCCGCATGAGATGGACGACGAGCTGACGCACGACGAACGCACGATGTTCGCCGCGCTTTCCCGCGAGCGCGAGCCCGGCCGCCTGCTGGAAGAGCGCACCGTGCGTGCGCTGCGCGAGCGCGGGGTGCTGCACGCGCCCGCCGGGGCCGGACGCCGCGTGCTGCGCTTCCCCGCTGCGTGGATCAGCGGCGCCGTCGCGGCGGGGATCGCGCTCTTCCTGGGCGGGCTGGCCACCGGCCAGTACCTGGGCGCGCGCCACGCCAGCGAGATGGTGAGCGCCGTGCAGCGGCAGGACGCGCAGACCGCCGCGCTGCTGGTGCAGCAGACCGGCACCGCCTACGTGCAGGCGCTCTCCCGCCTCTCGCAGGTGAGCGACACCACCCGCGGCACCAACCGCCAGGGCGGCGAGGTCGCGCAGCAGATGCTTCGCCAGGCGGCGAGCGAGGTGGTGCGCATCAACCCCAACGACCCCGTGGCCAGCGGCATCCTGGCCGTGTTCGACCGCGCCGGCGCCGCGCGCACGCCCGCCCAGCGCGACAGCGCCGGCCGCCAGAGCGTGGTCTGGTTCTGATCGGTGCAGGATGGTGGATGGACTCGACGGGCTCGCCACGCGCGGGTGAATAGATGGCTGAGCCAACTTTTTACGACGGCTGCGAGGACGTGCGACACGGCCTCCGCTCACGACGAAGCAGCGGACCGATACACCCATCTTTACGGATCGAGGGATAGATGAAGCTGAGGAACCTGGCCGCCGCCGCCGCGCTGGCACTGGCGCCCGCGGCGGCCACCACGGCCACCGGGCAGGGCACCTGCTCCAACGGCGAGGGCCTCGTGGTGCCCGACCTGGGGTGGACCACGCTGAGCTGCAACCACTGCGACGTCCGGTACTCCCCCACCGGCCAGCGCTACCGCTTCGGCACGGAGCCGCGGGTGGGCGGGATCAGCGGCCCCGGCGCGAACCGGTTGCGTGAGGGCGACGTGCTGGTGGCGCTCGACGGACACCTGATCACCACCGACGAGGGCGGAAACCGCCTGGCCAGCGTGCGGCGCGGGGAGCGCGTGCGCCTGACCGTGCGCCGTGGCGGCGGCCAGCTGCACACCGTCGACGTGACGGCGGGCGAGCGCTGCCTCCGCCCGCCCCGGCCGCCGCGCCCCCCCACGCCGCCGCGCCCGCCGACGCCGCCGGTGACGCCCCGCGCGCCGCACGCGCCCGGCGTGCCTCACCCGCCGCAGGCGCCGCATCCGGCGCACCCGGGGGTCCCCGCGCCCGGCGCGCCGCTGCCGCCCCTGCCCCCGCTGGCCCCATTCGCGCCGCATCCGCCGCTGCCGCCGCTCCCGCCCTCGCCGCCCGAGATCCTTCCGGAGGGGTGGTTCGGCTTCGGGATCAGCTGCGACCGGTGCGGGACGCGCGTGCAGAACAACGACGTGCGCATGTTCTTCGGCGAGCCGCCCACGGTGGAGAGTGTCGAGCCCGGCAGCCCCGCCGCCCGCGCCGGCATCCGCCGCGGCGACCGGCTGACGCACGTGGACGGGCTGGCGCTGACCACGCGGGCCGGCGCGCAGCGCTTCCAGGCGATCCGCCCGGGCCAGGCGGTCACCTGGACGTACCGGCGCGGCAGCGGAACCTACACCGCGCGCGCCGCCGCCGCCCGCCGCCCCGACTCGCGCGGCCGGGCGCCGCGCGCGACCCGGGCGGCGGCGGCGCAGCTCCGCTTCTCGGGCGCGGTGGCCGGCTCCGACGTGGAGGTGCGCGGCGCCCCCGTCACCATCACCCGCGACGAGCGCACCGGCGAGCTGGTGATCCGCAGCCACGACCTCACCGTCCGCGTCCGCCCCAACGGCCAGTGACACGGATCGTCTGCGGGACGACGCGACAGATGTCATCCTGAGGGAGCTGCCGCACCAAGGCCTTATCCCATGCTGACTTATGGCGCCGCCAAAGCCGGGTGCGGATGAAGGGTTGGAGTAGCGGCGCCGCTCAGGATGACATCTCGGGGTTGATCCGAGAGGCAGCACGCCTTGTACTTCTTCCCCGAGACACGGTGTAATACGCATCGCACGATCTCCGTTCCGTGACCGGGCGGTTTGCGTGAGGGATTCGCGCCCGCAGGGCCGAGACGCCGGCGCGCCCGCGCCGATCCTCCGGATCCGCAACGAGGGCATGGCGCGCCGGGGGCTCGGCGCCGTTGGCAACGGCGGTATCGTTGCCTACGGCGCGCGAAGCCCGGCCCGGAGCGCAGCGGAGGGACACGCCCGCATCAGGCTCTTCCGTTTCGGACCCGGCACCACCATTTCGCGATCTGTATGAAAGCAGTCGAGCCGGCCAGGAGATCCATCTCCCGACCGGCTCGATTCGCATCATCCCGATCGATCAGGGTCCTACTTCCGCGGGAAGCGCTCGTGGTCGAGGGTGTCGGGGTCGCGGCTGCCGGGGCGCGCCTCGGGGGCGTCGGTCTGGTCGATCTTGCCTTCGCGCTTGAGGTCGAGGCGCTCCTGGTGCGTGTGGCCGGGCTTCGCCTCGGTGCGCTGCTGGGTGGCGCCGGTGGTGGCGCCCATCTCGCTGGGATCCTTGCCGGCCTCGCGGGCCTCGCGCGCGGCCTGCCGCTTCTGCTCCTCGTTGCCATCCATCTGCTTGCCCATTCCGCTCCTCCTGTGCTCGTCGTAACCCGTTGCGATGGGGGCGGATGACTGCGGCAAGCATCGTTCCGCGGCGGCAGTATGTCCGATCGATGGACGAGGCGATCGCCAGCCGGGATTCCGCGCGCGGCCTCGGCGCTCCATCTTCCCCGCGTCGCCGTTCCGCCCCTCGCCCGCACCGTCACGCCGCCCGATGCAGACGCCCGAGCGCCCCGCCCCCACCATCCGCCCCGCGCGCGACGCGGACGTGCCCGCGATCGCGGCACTCGCCACGCACATGGGCTATCCGACGAACGAAGCCGACATGCGCGCGCGGCTGGAGCGCATCGGCGCGCTCCCCGGCTACGCGACGCTGGTGGCCGAGATCGACGGACGCGTGGTTAGCTTCGCGGGGATGATGCTGGGATGGTCGTACGTGAACGACCGGGCATACGCGCGGCTGCTGTCGCTGTCGGTGGAGCCGGCGGAGCAGGGGCGGGGGACCGGCGCCGCGCGGATGGCGGCGGTGGAGGCGTGGGCGCGCGAGCGTGGCGCCGGGTCGGTGCACCTGACCACGGCGCTGCGCCGCGACGGCGCCCACCGCTTCTACGAGCGGATCGGCTACGCCCACACGGGTCGGCGGTACCTCAAGAAGCTGGCGGAGTAGGGCGGGGCGGGGCGCTGCGGGAGTTCGCGCGGTCGTG
>DASQLJ010000548.1:0-8593 GCA_035630095.1 Longimicrobium sp. | reverse complement strand
AGTACGTCGGCTCGTACTTGGGGTCGTAGGTGCGAGACTCGATGAACTCGTTGATCTGCCGCAGCAGCGCGAACGACGCACCGATTCCCGCGGCAGCCAGCCAGAACAGCTCGTTCAACAGCAGCGGGATCCCCGAGCTGGTTTCCACGGTGACTGCGACCTCGCCGATGCTTGTTTGGGGGAAGAGGCTGAGCGTCATGAACAGCAGCACGCAGAACACGGCCACGCCCATCATCCGCCGCACCAGCCCCACGGAGCCCGCCCAGGCGAGGCGGCGGTTCTTGTCGTGCTCGTGCCCCAGCACCACCAGCGCGCGGGGGGTGGCTGGCGCCACCAGCCGAGCGAGCTGGTCGTGCGCCTTCACGATCGGCACCATGTCCATCGGCTTGTCGGCGGGCGCGAAGCGGGCGTTCTCCAGCGTGTTCACGACGGCGGGCGGCACGGGCCTGCCCGAGGCGAGCGCGAACCGCGTCATCACGATGCACTCGTTCAGCACCTGCTCGCGCAGGATGTTGGAACGGGCCGGGGAAGTGGACGAAGCCATGAGAGAGCCGGGGATGGCGGGGAGATGGATCGGAAGACTTGGAGGACCTTGAACTTAGCGCATCCCGGGCCCGCCGTGAATCCCTTTGGTGGCGAGCGCCCTCATCCGGCCCTGCCCTTCGCCCGAAGCGCGGGGAGAAGGCGGGGAAGTGCCAGAAAGCAAAAGGGCGCTCCGGCGGTGCCGGGGTGCCCTTCTGACTGCAAAAACCAAGGATCAGGGCGATGCTCGTCGGCCTGCGTGCCCCGGCCGACGCATCGCGCGCGGCGACCAGGAGCCGTTGGGAGGTGACGGGCCGAGCCGACGTCAGCGGAATACGCGCATGTTGCCGTCGAGCAGGTTCATGGGGCCGAAGGTGGGCTGGCCCAGCATCCCCGCATCCACGCCCACCGTGCCCCTCAGCGCGTAGCGGATCGACTGCCCGGTGGCGGCGCGGAGCAGCACGTTGCCCAGGCCGGGGAGGTCGTTGAAGTTCACGCTGATGTCCATCGGCACCACCGTCTCGCTGCCGCCCTGCAGCGGCACGCCGAGGGGGAAGTCGACCTGCGCGGCGTTCTGCCCCTCCAGCGCCAGCCCGCCCACCACGCGGCTCAGCGTGATGCCGATGGGATTGGGGTTGCGCACCCGCGCGTACAGCCGGATCGCCGCGCCGCCCTGCGGGCGCCCGAAGCTGGGGCCCAGCAGCCGGAGCTGCGCCTGCTGCGTGTTGTCCACCTGGAACTGCGGCGCCTGGATGCCGAGCTGCGCCAGCGTGGCGCACCCGGAGAGCAGGGGCAGCGCGGCCATCAGCACCGCCGCCCGCCCGAGGCTGGTCATCGTCATCTCACGTCTCCTGTTTCGCGTCCGTCCTGCTCGTCGCCGGCATCATCCAGCCCAGCCGACGTATCACCCCGTTCGGTGGAAGTCGCGGCAGCGATGCTCGGATGCCGTCGCGGCCGCGGCCGGCTCCGTCCCCCCGACACCTTCCACCACTGTCGCGGGAGAAGAAGGGGGAACGGCGGGTTGCCGTCGGCGACCTCGCCGCATCCGCTGCCGACATTCGCGTACCGCGCGCGCAACTCGTTGTGAGCCAATTGCGTGCGATGCAAATGCCACACGCGTGCCACGGCGGCCGAACCCGCCCGGAAACCCATGTTCCACACCGCAAACCGCTGGAACGGTGTGTGCATGAGGATGCGCCTCCCGTCCCCGGCGGGAGACGTACGCAGGGCCGGGGTGAGGACGGCTCTCAGGGTACGGGCCGGAGATGGACCGCACACCGCCTGCCGCACAAGGAGGAAACCGGTGGACACGCAACTGACCGGAGCCGGGGGAACCCACGCGCCGGCGCTACAGGAAGTCCTGGACGGGCTCAACGACCTGCTCCAGCTGGACCACGACGCGATCGCCGCGTACGACATCGCGATCGCCAAGCTCGAGGACCGCGACCAAGCCGACCAGATCGCCGGCTACCGCCGCGACCACGAGCGCCACGTGATGGAGCTGAACGCGCTGATCCAGCGCCTGGGCGGCACGCCGGCCAACCACCCGCACGCCACCGGCCCCTTCAAGACCGCGCTGCAGAGCCTGGGCGGCCTGGCCGGCGACAAGGGGCTGCTGATGGCCTTCCGCACCAACGAGCTGCAGGTGCGCACCAAGTACGACGGCTACGCCAGCAAGGCCATGCTCTGGCCGCCCGAGGTCAAGCGCGCCATCGACGGCGCCGCGCTGGACGAGGAGCGCCACTACTCCTGGGTCGCCGGCGTGCTGCAGCGCATGGGCGTGGGCCAGGGCGCCGTGGAGGGCGTGCACGACATGAACGCCGCCCGCGAACGCGCCAACGTGGGCGGCGGGATGGTGGACACCGCCAAGGACGCGGTCGCGGGCGCCGCGCACGCCGTGGGCGAGCGCGTCAGCGGCGCGGCGGCCTCGGTGGCGGGCACGGTGAGCGGCGCGGCGGCGTCCGTGGCCGGCACCGTCGGCGGCGCGGCGTCGTCCGTGGCGGGGACGGTGGGCGGCGCGGCCTCGTCGGTGGCGGGGACGGTGGGCGACAAGGTGGGCGGGGCAGCCTCGTCGGTGCGCGGCGCGGTGGGCGGCGCGGCCTCGTCGGTGCGCGGCGCGGTGGGTGGCGCGGCGCACAGCGTGGGCGACCGGGTGAGCGGGGTGGCCGGGCAGGTGCGCGACGGCGTGGCGGGCGGGGTGAGCTCGGCGCGCAACCGCATCTCGGGGCTGCTGGACACCGAGGAGGGGCCGCTGGCCGGGCCGGTGGACCGGGCGCAGGCCCTGGGCGACGGATTCGAGGGACGGGTGCGGGAGAAGCCGCTCCAGACGCTGCTGCTGGCCGGCGTCGCGGGGTTCGTGATCGGCCGGCTGCTTCGCTAGGGGGAACGCATGGCTGACTACCGCAACGACGACGACCGGACGCTTCCCGGGGTGGGGATGAACCGCACCCCCGAAACCGATCCGGAGCACCTGCTCGCCGACCATTCCAGCGCGGTGGCGCCGGGGACGATCCCCGCCGCCTCCACCAGCGACGATCCCGACGCCGTGCGCGACGAGATCGAGCGCACCCGCGCCCGGATGTCGCGCACCATCGACCAGCTCGACCGTGCGCTGGTGCGCAAGAAGGAAGAGGTGCAGGAGAAGCTCGACGTGACCGCGCCGATCCGGCAGAGCCCGTGGACGTACGCCGGCGGCGTGTTCGGCGCCGGGCTGGTGCTGGGGCTGCTCACCGGCGGCAAGAGCCGCGACGACGACGACGATCCCGACCACGTGAAGATCCCGCGCGCCCTGCTGGCGGGGATCGGCCTGGAGCAGGTGAAGGGCGGCCGCTCGCGCGGGCGTTCCTCGGGCTCGGACGACGATCCGTACGCCTCGCTCGGCGGCTCGGCCGACTGGGAGGACCGCTCGCGCGACCTGATGTCGGTGGTGGCGCGCCAGGAGGAGGAGATCCGCGCGCTCCGCGAGGCCGCCATGAGCGACGCCGGGTGGAGCGGCGAGGCGTTCATCGACGACGAGCCCGAGGGGTACATGGCCCCCACCGACGCGCGCCTGCTGGACGACGTGGACGCGCTGGGCGGCGCCGACGTGGTGAACGAGTGGGACGAGGACTGGAACTTCGAGGAGGAGGAGTACGCCGAGGAGTTCGGCGAGAGCTACACCGGCGAGGAGTACGAGGTGGAGCTCGACGCCTACGCCCGGCGCGGCGTCGACTTCAAGAAGCCGCTGGCGGCGCTGTTCGCGGCGGGCGTGGCGGGTGCGCTGGGCACCGTGGCCAAGCGCATGCTGGGCGGCCGCGGCGAAAGCGAAGAGCTCGACCTCGAGGTGGAGCTGGAGCCCCGCGGCGGCTCCGCGACGGACGTGTACGTGGACGAGGCCGGCCGCGCCGCGCGCCGCGAGGCCCGGCACCGGACTGGCTACGGGCAGGACAGAGGTGGCCGCCAGGCCGAGTACGGGCCGGAGTACGGCGCGCACGGTGGCGCGGCGTACGGCGGCGAGGCGGGCTACGGCGCCGGGCACGCGCGCGAGGTGGAGGACTACGAGCGCTACGTGGCGGATGATGCCACCAGCGCCTACCGGCCGGCCGGCGGGTACGCCTACACGGGTGGCGAGTACACGGGCGAGATGGACGTGGAAGTGGAGCTGGAGCGCCCGGTGCAGCCGTTCCGCCCCGCGCAGCCGGTGCGGCACACCCTTCCGCCGCAGCGCCGGGGCCCGCGGGTGAGCCCGCTGGCCGGGGCGGTGGCGGCGGGCGCGGCGGCCGCCGTGAGCGGGCTGGTCGCAAGGCTGCTGCACAACCGCGCCGAACGCGCGGCCGAGATGGAGGTGGAGGTGGAGCTGGAGAGCCGCCGCCCCGCCGCCCCGCGCCGCTCGCCCGCGCCGGTGCGTCCGGCGACGCCGTACGTGCCGCAGTCGGCCTCGCGGCCGCGGGCCACGGGCGGCGAGGTGGAGGTCGAGGTGGAGCTGGAGAGCCGCCCCGCCACGCCCGGCGCCTGGACGCCCTCCGCCCACCCGGGGCGCACCGGGACGACGGGGACGGGGACGACCGGCACCAGCCGCCCCAGCGACCTGGACGTGGACGCCGAGACTCGCGGCGCCACGGGTGCGGCGGGCGGCGGCACGGGCAGCACCGGCACCAGCGACCGGGGTGGCACCGGCAGCCCGGCGTCTCCGCCGCTGATGTAATCGGGCTGACGGACCGGACGGGACCGCGCGAGGGCGCCGGGGGGGTTGTTCCTCCGGCGCTTTCGCCGTTCCTGCCGCCGCGTGACGGCACGATGGCCGGCCGCGGATTCATCCGCCTTTCGCGGGGTCTCGCCCGCCCGTACGATCTCCCTCTCACACCGGCTAACTGTCTCCCGCACCTGACACGATCTCCTTCTCCCCGCCCGATCGATTCGATCCCCCGCCGCATCCCCAATCCCACGATCCGCCGAACGTCCCGCGTGCACTCGCTCGCCCCGCGCCCTAGAATTGCAAGTCGCTGGATCCATCATCTGCCAGACGAAGAGCCGGGAGACGGACGGAGAATGCCGGAGCGCGTGACGATCTACCGGGCGGCGTGGGTGCTGCCCGTCGCGGCGGAGCCCCTGCGCAACGGCGCGGTGATGGTGGACGGCGGGCGCATCGCCGCGGTGGGCCCGAGCGCCGCGATCACCCCGCCCGACGGCGCCGAGGTGGTGGAGCTCGGCGACGCGGCCCTCCTCCCCGGGCTGGTGAACGTGCACGCGCACCCCGAGCTCTCCCTCTTCCGCGGCGCGCTGGAGGACCTGCGCTTCCGCGACTGGATCCTGCGGCTGGTGGGGGCCAAGCGCACCGCCCTGCGCGAGGCCGACTTCGACCTGGCCGCGCGCTGGAGCCTGGTCGAATGCCTGCGCGCCGGGATGACGACCGTCGCCGCCACGGAATCGTCCGCCGCGTCGTTCGGGGCGCTGCGGGAGGCGGGGATGCGCGGCGTGGTGTACCGCGAAGTGTTCGGCCCCGACCCGGCCGTGGTGGACGAGGCGATGGCCGACCTGCGCGGCTGCGTGGCCCGGCTACGGCGGGACGAGACGGAGCTGGTGCGCGTCGGCGTCTCCCCGCACGCGCCGTACACCGTCTCCGACGCGCTCTTCACCGCCGCCGCGCGCTACGCCTGCGACGAGGGGCTGCCGATGGCGATCCACGCCGGCGAATCCGTCCCCGAGCACGAGCTGGTGACGCGGGGCGAGGGCGATTTCGCGCCGGGGCTGCGGGCGCGCGGGATCGACACGCCCCCGCGCGGTGCCTCCACCGTGGAGATGCTGGAGCGGCTGGGGGTGCTCGCGGCGCGGCCGCTGCTGATCCACTGCGTGCTGGTGGAGTACGACGACATGGTGCGCATGGCCGACAACGGGTGCGCGGTGGCGCACTGCCCCGTGGCCAACGCGAAGCTGGGCCACGGGATCGCCCCCTACGCCGAGCTGCGCGAGGCGGGGGTGCGGGTGGGGCTGGGAACCGATTCCGTGGGCAGCAACAACCGGCTGGACCTGCTGGAGGAGGCGCGCATCGCCTCCCTTCTTCACCGGGGCCGAGCGGCCGCCTACGACGTGCTCCCGCCCGCCGACCTGCTGCGGCTGGTGACGCTGGACGGCGCGCAGGCGCTGGGGCTGGACGACCGCGTGGGCACGCTGGAGCCGGGCAAGGACGCCGACCTCTGCGCCGTGTCGCTGGCCGCGCCGCACGTGCGGCCGGTGCATGACCCCGCCGCGGCGCTCTTCCACGCCGCCCGCGCGACGGACGTCGTCCTCACCGTGGTCAAGGGACGCGTCCTCTACGCGAACGGCGTGGTGCGCACGCTGGACGAGGCCGCGCTGGCCGAGGCGGTGCTGGAGCCGGCCGCCCGCGTGCGCGAGGCGCTGGGATGAGCCCGCTGCCGCGCGCCGCCGGCGCCGAGCGGATGGACGAGCCCGGCCAGGACCCGCGGCAGCTCGCCGTGAGCCTGGCCGACCTGCGCCGCGTGAACCGCTGGCTGGGCGGCACGCGGGTGGTGCTCCGCCACCTCGCCGGCCTGGTCGAGCGGCACCCGCGGGAGCACTACCGCATCCTGGACGTCGCCACCGGCTCGGGCGACATTCCGCTGCAGATCGCCCGTTGGGCCGACGAGGAAGGGCTGGACGTGGACGTGGTCGCCACCGACAACCACGAGACCACGCTGGAGCTCGCCCGCGAGCACGTGGACCACGAGCTTTCCGTGCGCGCCGCCTTCGCCGACGCACGGCGCCTCCCGTTCGCCGACGAGGAGTTCGACATCGCCCTGATCTCCACCGCGCTCCACCACTTCGACGACGAGCGCGACTGCGTGCGCGTGCTGCGCGAGCTGCACCGGGTGTCGCGCATCGGCTTCATCGTCAACGACCTGGCGCGCTCGCGCACGGCGCTGCTGGGGGCGCGGCTGCTGGCGGCCACGGTCTGGCGGCGGCACCCGGTCACGCGCCACGACGGCCCGCTCTCCGTCCGCCGCTCGTTCACCCCGGACGAGCTGCGGGCGCTGGCGGCGAAGGCGGGGTTCGGGAAGGGGCGGGTGCACGCGCACTTCCCCTTCCGCGTGGCGCTGGTGGTGGAGAAGGAGTAGGGGGATGGGGACGCAGCGCGAGACCCGCGACGTGGTGGTGGTGGGCGCCGGGCCCGCCGGCTCGGCGCTGGCCGCGCGGCTGGCGTGGGCCGGCCACGACGTGCTGCTGCTGGACCGCGCCCGCTTTCCCCGCCGCAAGCCGTGCGCGGAGTGCGTGAACCCCGCCGGCGTGGCCGCGCTCCGCCGCCTGGGCGCGTGGCGCGAGGTGACGGCCGCCGCCCCCGCGCGGCTGGACGGCTGGCGCATCGGCGCGCACGGCGGCGACGGCTTCGAGGGCTGCTTCGCCGAGGGCGTGCACGGGATCGGCATCCCGCGCGAGACGCTGGACCACATCCTCCTGCGCCACGCCGTCTCGCGTGGCGCCGAGGCGCGGACGGGCGTGCGCGTGGTGGACGTGCTGCGCGACGCGTGCGGCGGCGTGACGGGCGTGCGCGCGCAGGGAGAGGGGGGAGAGCGGGAGATCGGCGCGCGGTTGGTCGTGGGGGCGGACGGCCTGCGCTCCGTGGTCCTGCGCCGGCTGGAGCTCCTCGGCCGCCGGCCGCTGCTGCGGAAGGTGGCGCTGACGGCGCACGTCCACGGGTTCGACGGCAGCGCGGGGCGCGGCGAGGTGCGCGTGACCGGGCGCCTCGCCTGCATCGGCATCGCGGCGGTGGGCGAGGGGCTGGCGAACGTGACGGTGGTGGTCCCCGGCGAGCGCTCGAAGGAGGTGGGGGGCGACCCCGGCGCCTTCTTCGACCGGGCGCTGGCGACGCACGGGTTTTCGGCGCTGCGGCGGGTGGACGAGGTGCTGGCGACGGGGCCGTTCGACTGTCCCGTGCGCAGCGCGGTGGCCGACGGGGCGCTGCTGGTGGGCGATGCGGCCGGCTACTACGATCCGTTCACCGGCCAGGGCATCTACCGCGCCCTCCGCGGCGCCGAGCTCGCCGCGAAGACCGCGGACGCCGCCCTGCGCGCGGGCGACACCTCCGCCCGCGCCCTGGCGCCGTACGAGCGCGCCCGCCGCCGCGCCTTCGGCCCCGGCGAGCGGATGCAGCACCTGGTGGAGGCGTTCGTCTCGCGCCCGGCGCTGCTGGGCGCCGTCGCCCGCCGCTTCACCGCCCGCCCCCGCCTCGCCGACGCCGTGATCCGCGTGACGGGCGACGTGGCGCCGGTGGGGTCGCTGTTCACGCCGGCGTTCTGGGCGGGGATGGTGTGGTGAGATGGGGGAGATGGGGAGATGGACGGTGGAGCGGTCGATGGAGGATCGTGTGCGCCGCGGTGCCGCGCCCTCTCCGGCCGGCCTAGCTAGGCCGTCCACCTCTCCCGTTCCGGGAGAGGTTGGGACGACGGCTGGGGTGCGCTGATGCGAACATCTACGCGCCTGCGGTCGTGATGACCGCCGTCCAGTCCCGAAGCCCGTCGCGCGCCCCAGCCTGTCGGCCCACCGAAGCCTGTAGTCCGCGAAGGCGGACTTCGTGTGGTTGTTGCAGCGAATTCATTCG
>DASQLJ010000547.1:0-13297 GCA_035630095.1 Longimicrobium sp. | reverse complement strand
CACCGCGTGAACCGCATCGTGGACCTGGCCGGGAGCGCGGACGACATCCCGCTCCTGCTCGGCCACCTCGTCGCACGGTCGAGGACGATGGGCCACGCGTACATCGACTTCGCGGTCTTCGGCGAGTGCTACGACGCGGCGCTGTCGGCCAGCGGGTTCGCCCGCCTCCCCGACGACGCGTTCGGGATCCTGCCGCAGGTCTGCTCGCCGATCGAGTACCGCGAGAACGTGGAGTTCATGGGCCTGCTGCCGCCGCCGGAGTTCGCGCTGACCCGGCCGCTGCTCGAAGCGGACGTGTACTTCACGCGCATGGACGCCGACCGCGACCGCGTCGGCTCGCTGGGCCAGGTCCGGCCCGCCCTCCAGGAGGCGTCCTGATGGTGGGGATGACGAACAAGCTCACCGTCGTCATGTACCACTACGTGCGCGACGTGGAGGGGAGCCCGTACCCCGGCCTGAAAGCGCTCGGCACCCGGCAGTTCAGCGACCAGCTCGATTACCTGCAGAAGAACTACGAGATGGTGTCGATGGAGGCGGTGCTGGGTGCGCTCGACGACGGCACCGCGCTGCCCCCGAAGGCGGCGCTGCTCACCTTCGACGACGGCTACGTGGAGCACTACGAGTACGTGTTCCCGCAGCTGGTCCGCCGCGGGATCCAGGGCTGCTTCTTCCCGCCGGCGGAGGCGATCACCCAGCACAAGGTGCTGGACGTGAACAAGACGCATTTCGTGCTGGCCTGCTCGCCCGACATCGACTGCCTGCTCAGGGAGATCTTCGACCTGCTCGGCCGGTTCCGCGAAGAGTTCGAGCTCCCCTCCGACGAGTTCTACTTCCGCAAGCTGGCGGTGGCCAACCGGCTGGACTGCAAGGAGGTGGCGTTCGTGAAGCGCCTGCTGCAGCACGAGCTCCCCGAGCTGGTGTGCACGGCGATCCTCACGGAGCTGCTGGCGAACCGGGTGGGCGAGGGGGAGGCGGCTTTCAGCAAGCAGCTGTACATGAGCGAGACGCAGCTGAGGGAGATGCGGGCGCGGGGGATGTACATCGGCAGCCATGGCCACCGGCACCGCTGGCTGGGCCTGCTGCCGGAGCAGGAGCAGGAGCAGGAGATCCTGAAAGGCCGCGAGTTCATCAACCGGATCGGCGAAAGCGTCGACAGCTGGACGATGAGCTATCCGTACGGAAGCTACAACGATTCGCTGGTGAAGCTGGCCGCGCGGCAGGGCTGCCAGCTCGCGTTCACCACCGACGCGGCCGTCGCGGACCTGTCCACCGGCAACCGCTTCACCCTCCCCAGGCTGGATACCAACGACCTCCTCTGCGGAAACCCGGAGCGGGAGAACTGGTGGCGGCAGGGTTGATCGCTACTCGTCACCCAGCCGGCACGCACTCGCACTTATACCGTTTTCTCCATTCGACTGTGCATTCGTTGATCTCAGAACTGCCATAGCCTCTGTGAGAGAATTCTGTTTGAATCCCAGGGATCGAGTGCACGATCAATCAGCAGAATTGGTATTATATTATATTATTATACCAGCTCTCACGATCAACTGTGCAAACGGGACGGTGTCATCCTGAGGCCGGCCACGCTCTCGCCATTTCTCGCTAAATCTTGCAGGCCGAAGGATCTATAGCACGTCGACGCGACATCCTGGCCGTAGCGCTCCGTCGATTATAGATCCTTCGGCCTGCGGAGATCCACGCAAACGGAGAGTCGGTCGAGGTCGGCCTCAGGATGACACGTGCGAGGTCGGTGAGGAGTGCACGGTCGATCACCCGACCTGGTATCAGATACGTAGCCCCATCCCCCTCCCGACGTCCCCACCGCCTTCACGGCACCCCCAGCGCGCGCAGCACCCACGGGCCGGTGAGCGCCACCACCGCGCATCCGGCCAGCATCACGATCAGCCCCGGCACCAGCAGGTCGCGCGCGCGCAGCCCCGCGCCGAACGCCATGGCGTTGGGGGGCGTGCTGATGACGAACGGCACGCCCAGCGACGCCGCGACCGCCACCAGCACCGCGGCCGACGGGGTCGCGTTGACGGTCATCGCCAGCGGCACCAGCAGCGTCGCCGCGCCGGTGTTGCTCATCAGCGCCGAGAGCGAGGCGCTCAGCAGGCACAGCGCCAGGATGCGCAGCGTCGGCGGCGCGGCGGCGAAGGGGAGCGCGTCGGCGAGCAGGCGCATCAGCCCGGAGCGGTCCATCAGCGCCCCGAGCGCGATCCCGCCGGCGATCAGCACCAGCGTCGCCCAGTCGATGCGCAGGAGGTCGCGCGGGCGCAGCAGGCGCACCACCAGCAGCGCGCCCGCCGCGGCGAGCGCGATCACCCAGGCCCGCACGCCGTGCAGCGGCTCGGTGAGCCAGAGCGCCACGGTGGCGCCGAACACCGCGCCCAGCGCGCGGATGCGGCCCGGCGCGCCCTGCAGCGACCCCGCCGGGAGCCGCACCCGGCCGGTGGGGCGGATCCACACCGCCACCAGCACCACCACCCCCGCCACCAGCCCCAGCGTCAGCGGCACGCCGAACGCCATCCAGTGCACGAAGGTGATCGGCCGGTAGCGCTCCGCCGCGGCGATGGCGATCCCGTTGGGCCCGCTGCCGATGGGCGTGGCGATGCCGCCCACGTCCGCCGCCAGCGCGATCGCGAGCAGGAGGCCGCGGCGTAGCGAGCCGCCGGGTGGCTCCTCGTCCAGCACCGGGCCGAAGGCGGCCAGCATCAGCGCGGCGGCCGCGATGTTCGACATCCACATCGAGAGCGCGGCGGTGGCGACGGCGGCCAGGGCGATGGTGCGCATGGCATGGCCGTGCGACAGGCGCAGCGCCAGCGCCGCCACCGAGCGGTCGGCCCCCTGCCGGCTCGCCGCCGCCGCCAGCGCGAACCCGCCGAAGAAGAGGACCAGCACCGGGTCCGCCGACCACGCCAGCACCCGCAGCGGGTGGTAGTCCGCGCCGAACGCGCCCAGCAGCAGCGGCGTCGCGCTCCACAGCACCAGCGTGGGCACCCACACGGGCACCCATTCGCTCAGCCACAGCGCGATGCACACCCCGCCGATGATCGCCGCCCGCGCCGCCGGGCTCCAGTCCAGCGCCACCGCGGCCGCGGAGAGCACGAGCGCCGCCGCCGCCAGCGTCCCCAGCCCGATCCGGCGGATGCGCGCGGCCCGGCCACCCGTCCGCGGCTCGCCGGCGTCCGGGGCGTCGGTCGCGAGCTCGGGCTCGGCCGGCGGGTGAATCATGCGTGGCTCACGAAGGACGCGGCGATTCGGGGGAGGATCGAGGTTCGGGCGCGGTGGCGACCGGCTCCCGCGAGATCGAGGCCGCGACGGTGCGAGCGGGCTCCGTCCCCGGCGCGGCGGGTGCGGCGATCGGCTGCTCCGTCGCCACGGACGGATGGGGCAGGGGAGCGAGGACCATCAGCGAGAACGCCATGGTGTCATCCTCCATCCTTTGATGCGTTCGACGCAGCCCGCGGCTCAGGGACCCGGCGGGCGGCATCGCCATGCCATCGGCAGCGGGCTCAACGGTGATCGCGATCGTCCGCCGTCCCAACATAGGCGCCGGGCCTCGCTGGGTCATGGGAATGATGCCGCGTGCGTGTGGGGCGCTCGCCTCTTCGCGTTGGCGCGCCGCCCGGCACACCAAGGGGATGTTCCTGACTTACGACGCCTCCGTGTCCTCGTTTCCCTCTTCGGAAAAGGTGAAGAAGGTCACGGGCGACGCCGTGCCGCCGATCGCGCGATAGAAGTCGAGGGCGTGGACGTCGTCATCGTCCGCGGGAACGAACACCTCGCCGATCCCGGCGGCGGCCGCGGCGTCGCGGAGAGCGGTCACCAGGTGCCGCCCCACGCCCGTGCGCTGCTGGTCGGCGCGAACGGCGAGGTCGTAGATGAAGAGCTCGGACACCTCCGCCCGGGTCATCGGCAGCGTGTGCGCGGTGATCCCGCCGACCAGGTCGTCGCCCCTGAAGGCCGCGATCGCCCAGAAATCCTCGCGGCTCAGCAGCCGGTCGAGATAGCCGTCGCCGAGCGGCTCGCCCTCCTCCTCGAAGACCTCCGCCATCAGCGCGAACAGCCGCCTCGCCTGCTCGCGGTCGCCGGACACCAGCCGTTTCGATACGATCTCGCTCATTTATCCGGAATCTTCCATTCGATGTGAGCCCGGGAGCGCCCGGACGCTCAGGCGCGGCCTCCGAGCTTGAGCGCGAGGGCCGCGAAAACGCACTCGTGCACCCGCGCGACCGGCTCGCCGCGAACGAAGCGCTCCAGCGCTTCCACCGACAGCGCCCACTCCCGCGCCGCTCGCCCGGCGTCCTCGCCGATCCCGCGGCCGCGCAGCCGCTCGCGCTGCTCGGGGAGGACGTGCTCCGGCCCGTGCACCAGCCGCAGCGCGTCGTCGCCGCGGCACTGGAGGGTGGGGGCGAGCGGAACGCTGTCGCCGTCTCGGCCCGATTGGAGGGGGTGGACCACTATTCCCGCGTCTCCCCGCGCCAGCGCGGCTACCCACCAGGCCGTCGCATCAGCCTCGGCCGCGGCGTCAGTCAGGTCGATCACCACCTCCGCCAAGTCCCGCAGCGTGTGGGGTGCCGCGCGGCAGGCGGGGGCGAGGCGATCGCGGTGCCAGCGCGGATCACGGTCCGCGTGGACGGCGCCCTCGGACGCGAGCAGGCGGACGGGTGCCAGGCGCAACTGCTCCGGCGTGCGCGTGGAGCCGAACGCGCGCCTGCACGCGGCCGCGAAGGGCGCCACCAGCGCCGCGCGCCGTTGGGTGCGCGCCAGGAGCGCCGAGGCGTCCACCCCCGCCGCGACGGCGCGCGCGAGCTCCGCCTCCGCCGCTTCCAGCGCGCCCCGCGCCGCGGCGGCCACCGCAAAGTAGACTGCGGGCGGCGGACCGAGGCGCGGGTTCACCTCGCGCATCACCGGCACGCCGGGGCCGATCACCCCCTCCAGCGCCACCCAGCCGGTGGCGGGCTCATCCCACAATCCCCCCGCCTCCAGGGCGGCCCGCACCCGCGCCATGAACGCCTCTTCCGCCGCGCGCGTGGCGAAAAAGGGCCGCCCGCCTTCCGAGTACACGGCACCCGTCTCGCCCTCCATCGCCCCGAAGCGGTTCCTCGCGGCTTCCGCGTCGCGGCAGACCACGACGGTCACGCGCGTGCCCGCGTCCAACTCCTGCAGCGCGACCTCCTCCACGCCTCGCTCACGGTAGTACGCCAGCGCCGCGCGCGGATGCTCCAGCGCGCCCTCGCCGGCCGCGTTCACCGCCGCGGGGAGGGTGGGGGAGAGGTGGACGAGCCAGCGCGGGTCCACCGCGAACCGGCTCATCTCCTCCAGCGCCGCCGCGGCCTCGTCCGCAACGACGTGGACGGCGCCACCCAGCCGGGTGGCGATCGTCCGCTCGCCCGCGACGTCTTCCAGCCGGATCCCCGCATCCGTCGGTGGAAGCGCACCCGCCGGCGCGGCGGGCGAGCGTCGCTCGAAGACGGCCATCTGCGTGACCGGCCCCACGCGCTCGTCCTCCGGCCCGGCGGCGCCGAAGCGCACCGCGTAGCCGTGCCGCGCGGCCACGCCCTCCGCCCAGGCGCGGAACTCGGCGCGCGTCCATTCGAAGCGGTGGTCGGGGTGGCGCAGCCGCGCGCCGTCGGGAAAAAGGGTGTTGTACTCGACGTTGGGGGTGGTGACCACCACGGTCTCCGGGCGCGCCGCCGCCCACACCGCGTCCTCCAGTGCGGCCAGCCGCGGCGGGTCCAGGTGCTCGATCACCTCCACCAGCGCCGCGGCGTCGAACCCCGCCAGCCGCCGGTCGCGGTACACCAGCGACCCGTGGAGCACCCGTCCACGCCCGCCGGGGGCCAGCCGCGCCGCCGCCTGCGCCAGCTCGTCGCGCGCGACCTCCACCCCCACCACTTCGTCGAACGACGCGTCATCCGCCAGCCGGTGGAGGAGCGTGCCGCGCCCGCATCCCAGGTCCAGCACGCGCCGGGCGCCGCTTTCCCGGAGCGCCGCGAGCACCGCGTCGTGGCGGCGGTCGTGGAGCCCCTGGCCCGGCGTCCGCCCCAGCAGGCGCCACGCGATCAGCTCGCGCTCGGGGTGCGTCTCCAGCCAGGCACGCCCCCCGTCCCACAACTCCGCCGCCTCGCGCCCGCCGACCTCGCGAGGCCGGTCGTCGAAGAGCGGGAGCAGCACGCGCAGGTGCGACACCACGTCGGCCAGGGATTGGCGGCCGGTGAGGCGCACGGAGAAGAAGGCGCTCTTCCCGCCTTCCGGCCGCTCGGGATCGAGCGGGAGCCGCGCCGCGTCCACCGCGTACCCCAGCGGGCCGAAGAGGCGGGTGAGCACGGCCTCGCCCGCCGGGCACCAGAGCACCGGGAGGCGCGCCTCCACCGCGCGCGGCTGATCGTCGCCGCCGGGCGCGGTGAGGAGTAGACCGAACGCCGTCGCCAGTATCCCCCCCGCCGCATACCCGCCGTACCTGGGCGACGAGAGCTCCGCGCCGACCGCCAGCGGGTCCAGCTCCAGCATCACCGCCGCCGTCTTGGGCGCGGGGTGAAAGAGGTGCGCGCGCCCGCCGTGGATCTCCACGCTTCGCACCGCACCGGGGTTGAACCCCGCCAGGTCCGCGAAGCTGCCCTCGGGTGCTTCCAGGAGCCGGAGGATCAGCAGCATGGGTGGGGATGTCGATGTCGTGTCACGAGCTGCCTGGCTGCATCGGCCGAACCGCGGCGCGCTGAGTTGAGGGGAGGCGCGGAGAGGATACAGATGTCATTGCTCAGCCGCGGAGGATCTCGACGAGCGCGCGGTCGCCGTCGACGCGCAGCCGGTCGCCCGTGCGCACCTCGCGGAAGATCCCGGCGCAGTTGACGACCGCCGGGCGCCCCGCCTCGCGCAGCAGGATCGACGCATGGCTCAGCTCGCCCCCGATCTCGGCCACCACGCCCAGGACGCGCGGGAAGACCACCGCCCACGAAGGCTCGAGCGCCGGGACGACCAGGATCGCGTCGGGACCGAGCAGCGGTGGCTCTCCCGACGAGTCGCCCGCGCTCGCCAAGAGCGACGCGAGGTCGTCCGCCTTCACCGCGCGCCCTTCGACGACCGTTGGGGCGAGCGCGATCCCTGGAAAGACCCGGCGGCCCGTGGCCTTCGCCTCGGCCTGCTCGACGTCGGCGCACGCGCGCTCGATCTGCTCGCGCGACGCGGTCAGCGGGACGTCCATCCGGCGCGCCCTCTCGATGCGCCCGCGGCCGGCGAGGGCGGCGGCACGGAGGTCGGCGCCGGGCACGAAATCCGGTCCGCGGAGCAGGAAGACGTCTTCGGGCGCGTCGATCGCGCCGGCTGCCACCAAGCGGCGTCCTTCCTCGAGGAGGCGCGCCCGGAGGCGCTGCCAGCGGCGCATGAGCTCGTCCCGGAACCACTCGCGCCGCTCATCCATCCAGTAAAAAGGCCGGTAGATACGACGCACGCCGTGTCCGCGGTTCGTCGCTCCCCTGGCGGCCGTCGCGTGCGCGCGGGGAGCTTGGGCGCCTGCCTCCGCCCCTCCGCCGAGGCCCTCGCCGCTCGCCGCGAGGTCGCGCAGCAGCACCTCGCGCATCTCGCCGAAACGCGGGCGCGACGGATCGCTCTCCAGCGGCCCGCGATGGCCGAACGCGGCGAGCCACGCGTCGAGCCCGGCCTCGCGCGCCTCCGCCGGGCGCGTGGCGAGATCGCCGTATCGCTCCATCATCTCCTGCGTGACCACGCGCGCCGCGCCGCGGACCCCGAGCGCCCGCCGCACCCGCGTAATCCCCGACAGCACGCTGTTGATCGCGAAGTTCGTCCGTATCGCCAGCGTCATCGCGGCGACGTTCGCGGCGAAAAGATCCGGCAGCGACGTCGCCGCGTCCATCCGTCCGTCCAGCTCCGCGAGCGCGCGCCGGATGCCCGCCACTTCCCGCAGGCACTTGGATTGGAGGAGGATGAGCCTCGGCGCCTTGCGGAGGAACCGCCGCGCGATCACGCGCCGGTCTTCGTCGAGCCCGCCTTCGCCGCCAACCCCCTCGGTCACGAAGGCGCGCGGGAGGCCCCAGTGGTCCATCAGCCGGAAGAAGAACGAGAAGTTCATCCACGCTCGCTCGCCGATCTCCACCGCATACGCATCCCGCCACGACGCGACGGCCGGGTCGACCTCGCTGAAGAACGACAGCACCTCGCGCCCCGACGCGCCCAGCACCGAGGCGATCCACGGGCTCGGCGGGTCGCCGAGGATTTCCTTGTGGTTGGCGAGGCTCAGCGTCTCGTTCCGCGCGATCGGAAAGAGCGCCGGGCGCACTTGGAGCAGCACGTAGCCCGCCTCGTCGCGCGCGAACTCGATGTCGATCCCCTCCGTGCTGCGACGCGCTTCCCGGCCGAAGACCGCGTAGATCGATGCGAGCCAAGCGGACCACGCCTCGCCGCGCGCGAGGTGGCCGCGCGTGACCTCGCCGCGCGCGTGGCCGGAGGTGAGCCGCTCGTTGCCGTCGGCGGCGATGGTGCGCTCGTAATGGAAGCCGTCGAAGAACGCGACGCCCGCCTCGCCGGCCTCCACCAACGGCTGCGCGAACACGGCCCCGAGCGGGGCGCCGGCCCCGTCCTTCGGCAACGCCGCGACGACCTCCGCGAGGGATCGTTCGAAGCGGCCGGGCTCGCGCACGAACAGCGAGAGGAGCTGCCCCGCGTTCGACGTGAGGCGCGTGTCCTCCGTCGGCGAGCCGGAGCGGAGGATGAAGGGCCCCCGCGCGATCTCCGCCGGGAGCGCCCCGGCCGACGGGCTGTCGGCCGCGCGTATCCAGAACGTCGCGGGCACGCGTATGCCGGCGGCCTGCGCGCGGCGGAGGTTATCGAGCTTCGGGATCGACGGGTCCCGGAAGCGGCGCAGCGGTTTCCACGGCATCGGAGAGGGCCCTCACCCAGCCCATGGGATCGTCGATCATCGGATAATGGCCCCACGCCGGGTATAGCCGCACCGGCCACCGCACGCCCAGCGCGGCCTCCGTCCACGCGAGCTCTCTCACGGGCACGATGGTGTCGCGCCCGCCCCACCAGGCTTCGATCTGCCGGAGCGCCTCCGGCCGTGCCGCGAAATCGGCCTCGAGCCGCCGAAGGAGCCCCGGCGTGAGCCAAGCGAAGAAATCCGGGAGCGCGCCGCAGCGGGCGTAGCCCTCGAAGAAGCACGCGCGCACGTCCGGACCGGGCGGCTCCCGGAAGTGCTTTCGGGCGAAGCGCGCCTGGAACAGCGGGGACGCGAACGCGCGGCGGAGGGCGACCTGCGCGAGCCCCATCCGCATCACGCGCG
This sequence comes from Longimicrobium sp., assembly GCA_035630095.1. Classification (GTDB taxonomy): domain Bacteria; phylum Gemmatimonadota; class Gemmatimonadetes; order Longimicrobiales; family Longimicrobiaceae; genus Longimicrobium. Next base: position 3,996 of record DASQLJ010000547.1, on the reverse strand, counting down.
GCATGAGCCGGCGCGCGAGCCCCCAGAGCACCGGCGCCTGCAGCAGCAACGGGACCCCCGCGAGCTCGCCGCGCGCACGCAGGCAGAGCGCGAGAAGGCCGCCGATCCCCGTCGCGTAGACGAGCGAGCGACCGGCGCCTTCGTCTTCCGCCGCCGCGCCGATCCGGGTCGAGCGGATCGACTCTGCAACCGCGGCGAGGAATTCGTCGAAGCTGCCCGCCCGCGGCCGCCCCTCGAAGCCGGGGTAAGGCACGTCGAAGATCGTGAACGGCGGACGCGCGCCGGGTTCGGTGAGCTCGGCGAGAGCCTGGCGCGCCGGATCGAGCCGCGCGCCGGCGTGCCCATTCCCGCCCAGGAAGATCACGCGCGGCACCGCTCGCGGGGAATCCAAGCCCATCACGTTTGGCGAGCGTCGAAAGGAGGCGTCCGGCCGGGGATGGCGACAGCGTCGATCCGGCTGTCATCGCGAGTGTGTCGGCGCGCGGAAGCGCCTGCTCCCGAGCACCCGCCGTCCGCCGGGCTTCGCCACGAACATATCGCAATCGTTCGCGCTCGTCAGCAGGGCCCAGCGCGGGGCACCGCCTGACATGCGTGCAGGGGCTCCTGAGCTTCGTCACATGCACCGCCACATACACCACGGACGGTGTCGAGCGTTGTAAACGCGAGAAGACCCTGCATCGCAAGTCGATGCAGGGCCTTCGCTTATTCTAGTCGGGACGGCCGGATTTGAATCGGCACCCCCTGAACCCATGGCGAGGGTGCAAAATACACAGGCGGCTAAGTTCCTGAATTTCCGGCAATTTAGCGCTTCCCGATGTGCAGGATCGGGGGCCGTTTTCACGCATTTCAATGCGCGCCACATACACCAGGTTACACCGCTGCTCGAGTTACACCACTACACCACTTACACAATGATCGACAGCACTCCGACCGAGCCCATTTCCCCCCCAGGACCCTTTCGCCACCTGCCCCTACCTTCGAATCCGTGCGTACATCTTCGCTTTGTCCATCACGTCGACCACCTTCCGATTGAAGGTGAGATCACTGAGCTGCGGAGAATCGGTGACGAATCGCGAGTACATGTCGAACAGGCATCGCGCAAGCATGTCGTCGGGCAGCTTCGCGACCCGTGTTTGCTCGATCGACCCATCGGAATTGTGACCGGAGTACTCCATGATCACGCTGGTATGGTCGTCTCCCGTAACCGGCAGGAACGCTTCGATGTGCTCGGTGTTCGGAAAGCGCAGCTTCAGCACCCGCGTGCGTGTCAGCGCATCGAGAGACGAGACGAGGACTGCAATGCACTCATCCAGCTCCAGGACGATGACGCCGACTCCCATGTTCCGGACGACCTGGCACACCTCGGTCTCCATCTCCCGGTAGTGCATGTGCCGCACTTCGGCGCGAAGAACCCTGTACCGCGACGGATCGGTGAGGTGCAGCGCGGTGGCTATCTGATGTGGCAGCTCGATGTCCACGACGGATTCCGGCCTCGAGCGCCCAGCCAGGGTCGGAGTGATCCGCGGCTTCGACATTTCGAATTCCAGGTAGTGCGGCAGCCGTCCTACCTGTTGGATCTTGTCCTTGCAGCTGGCGACGGAGCGACTGTACAGGTACGGATTGATCACGCCGATGCTGGCGCCCGTCCGATCGGCGATACGCCGCATCTCGTCGACGTCGGCGGTGTTGGCGGCGCAAGGCTTCTCGACGATGATACGCCGAAATCCGGCCTCGGTCGCGGCGCGCAGAGCCGATGCGTGATCGTCCGCGGGCGTGCAGATATGCACGATCGCATGATCCGGATCGACGCCCGTCAGATCCGCGAGCGAGGTCGCGCAGCTTACCCGTCGCGGGTCGTATCCATAGTCGTATTCGAGACGATGCAGCGCGCGCTTGATTCCCCCTTCCACGGTGTCGACGAGACCGACGACGGCCCCGAATGGCGAAGCAGCGGCGCTGTAATGGCGAATCTTCTCCAGGACGGGAATGTGCAGACCCAACCCCGCTCGTCCCAGGCCGACAACCACCGCGCCCAGGCCTTGAGCAGGCATGGTCACATTCGACACATCGCACAGGTCGGCCGGCAGCAGCCGGGCCGGGGTCGTCGAGTCAGCCACTTCGTGGGTGGCCGGACCCTGTACGGCCTCGCGCTCGATCGTCGACATGCGCTGACTCCCTGGGGTGCGCGGCGCCCGCGGCGTCCGCGGCACGCCGATGCGCAGGTAAATCTCACGATGGGTCCGATAAAGCAAGCCACGGGAACCCACGGATTCGCTGCTCCCGGGGAGCGTGCCGGTTCCGGCGTCCAATCCAGCACGTCGGAGACTGTCGTTTGAGGACAGTCTAAAAATGAAACACAGGTTTCCCGAATCGTCAAGACACTTGTTTTCGCCTTTAGCTCCCGGCCGCACGGTCAGCCGTTCGGTGTCCATTGGCTGTCGGGTAGCGGGTGGTATTGGGTGTTCACTTCTTTCTCGAGATGGGTGTGGAGGAAGGGGCAGGCTCGGCGGGCCGGCGCCGTGACGGCCGCGTGATCCTCGAGCGCGTGGAACGGATATGTCGTGGGAGTGCAAAGGTTTCCAGCGGTTCCGGGGCGGGCGCCGGACCGACCGCCGGAGCGAAGCCGGACGGGTGTCCAAGTGCATGGCGGGAAATGTATTCAAATGTTCCGGCGGGGAAGGCAGGCTCCCGCAGTCGCCGGAAGATAGCCCTTGCCCGCTCAAGTTATCGATGTTACTCCTTTCGATCACGCCGTAAGTGGCGCGTGTTTTACGCCGCCCCGGAACATGAGGACGACGGTGCAGGGGTCGGCTCTGGCCCAGCCGCCCACTCCGCGCGGCTGCTGGAACGACTCGCGTGCGGTGGCGGATACAGCGCTGTCTCCCTCGCGGGCCGGGCCGATCAGCGAGTTTCGAGAATCACGTGAACTGGCAGGACAGGGGACCCTGCGGGGCACATGGGTCCCACGGTTTCACGTCCCAGGCGAGATTTTCTGCAGAGGCACAGGCGATGGACGTGCTTGCTGGTCAGACGTTCTCCGCACCGCTGTCGGTGAAGGTGAGCGCGGTCGGGGCAGACCTGCTGCGGCAGCAGGCGGAGTACTGGCGGGAGACGCTGGCGGACGCCCCGGAGCCGCTGGATCTGCCCGCGGACCGCCCGCGCCCCGCTCAGCCGGACCCCGCCGGGGCCGCCGTGACGCTGGGGCTGGACGAGGCGGTGGCCGCGGAACTCGGGGCGCTCGCGAGCCGCCACGGTGCGCACGTCTCCACGGTGCTGCTGGCGGGGTGGGCCGTGGTGCTGGGCCGGCTGTCGGGGCAGACGGACCTGGTGATCGGCACCTCCATCGGCTTCGTGAACCCGCTGCCGGTGCGGGTGGACCTGTCGGGCTCGCCCACGGCCGCGGAGCTGCTGGGGCGGGTCACGGCGCGGGTGCGGGGGGCGCTGCGGAACCAGGCCCTTCCCCTTCAGCGGGTGGTGGAACTCGTGCTGCCGGACGGCGCCGCCGCTTCGGCCACGGCGCCGTTCCGGGCTGCGTTCGCGTGGCGGGACGCGTCGGGAAGCGCGGATCTGACCGGCCTGCAGATCGACGTGGCGGCCGTGGAGCCGCGCTCGACAGCCGGGCTCGACCTGTCACTGGAGCTGCGGGAGGAGGGGAGCGGGGTCGCGGGAGAGGTGGTGTTCGCGACGGCGCTGTTCGACCGGGAGACGGTGGAGCGCTACGCGGGGTACCTGCGCCGAATGCTCGAAGGCGTGGCGGCCGACGAGACCCGGCGGGTGGACCGGCTGCCGCTGCTGTCGGACGAGGAGCGCCGGCGCGTGGTGGAGGAGTGGAACCGCACGGAGGCGCCGTATCCCGCCGAGTCATACATCCACGAGCGGTTCGAGGCGCAGGCCGGGCGCACGCCGGAGGCGGTGGCGGTGGTCTACGAGGACCGGGAGCTGACGTACGGGGAGCTGAACGCCCGCGCCAATCGGTTGGCGCACCACCTCCGCGGC
>DASQLJ010000546.1:0-16720 GCA_035630095.1 Longimicrobium sp. | reverse complement strand
GCTGGAGGGGGTGGAGTCGATCTCCACCTTCTCCGAGGCGGAGCTGCGCGGCGCCGGGGTCGACCCGGCCTACCTGAGCATCCCCGGCTACGTGAACCGCGGATGCGTGCTGGACGACGTGGACCTCTTCGACGCGGGGTTCTTCGGTTACAGCGCGCGCGACGCCGAGACCATCGACCCCCAGCAGCGGGTGTTCATGGAGCTGGCGTGGGAGAGCCTCGAGGACGCGGGCTACAACCCCGACGCCTTCCCCGGGCTGATCGGCGTGTTCGCGGGCTCCGACCAGAGCTCGTATCTGTATCACATCTACCAGCACATCGACCTCTCCGCCTTCGGCTACGGCGGGATGATGGCGATCGGCAACGAGAAGGACTACGTGGCCACGCAGGTGAGCTACAAGCTGAACCTGCGCGGCCCCAGCATGGCCATCCAGACCTCGTGCTCCACCTCGCTGGTGACGGTGTGCATGGCCTGCCAGAGCCTCCTCTCCGGCGCCTGCGACATGGCGCTGGCCGGTGGCGTGGCCATCCAGGTGCCCCAGCGCCGCGGCTATTGGTTCCAGCCCGGTGGCATCGTCTCGTCCGACGGCCATTGCCGCCCGTTCGACGCCTCGGCGCAGGGGACGGTGGTGGGGAACGGGGTGGGAATCGTGGTGCTGAAGCGCCTCTCCGAGGCGCTGGCCGACGGCGACCGCATCCACGCGGTGATCAAGGGGTTCGGGCTGAACAACGACGGCTCGGCCAAGGTGGGCTACACCGCGCCCAGCATCGACGGGCAGACCGACGCCATCCGACGTGCGCACAGGATGGCGGGGGTGGAGCCCTCCACCATCGGCTACGTGGAGGCGCACGGCACCGCCACCGCGCTGGGCGACCCGGTGGAGCTCTCCGCCCTCACCCGCGCCTTCCGCGAGCGCACCGACGCGAAGCAGTTCTGCGCCGTCGGCTCGGTGAAGAGCAACGTGGGGCACCTCAGCTCGTCGGCGGGGGTGACGGGGCTGATCAAGGCGATCCTGGCCGTGGAGCACGGGCGCATCCCCGGCACGGTGCACTACAGCAATCCCAACCCGCACATCGACTTCGCGAGCTCGCCCTTCATGGTGGCGGCGGAGACCATGGAGTGGCCGCTGAACGGAGGGCCGCGACGCGCAGGCGTGTCGTCGTTCGGCGTGGGCGGCACCAACGCGCACGTCGTCCTCGAGCAGGCGCCGGAGCTCGCGCGCGACGAGCGCGCGCAGGAGAAGCAGCTTCTGGTGCTCTCCGCGCGCAGCCAAGCCGCGCTGGAGACCATGACCGACAATCTGGTCGAGCGGCTGGAAGGAGACCCGGAACTCGACCTGGCCGACGTCGCCTTCACCCTGCAGGTGGGGCGGCGCGTCTTCCCGCACCGCCGAGCGCTCCCCTTCGACCGCTCGGACCGCGAGGGGACGCTGGAGGCGCTGCGCACGCGCGACCCGGTTCGCCTCCTCTCCGCCGTCACCGAGCCGCGCGACCGCCCGGTGGTGTTCATGTTCTCGGGCCAAGGCACGCAGTACGTGGACATGGGGCGCGGGCTGTACGATACGGAGCCCACGTTCCGCGCCCACCTGGACGCCTGCGCGGAGATTCTGAAGGAGGAGATGGGGGAAGACTTGCGCGACCTCCTCTTCCCGTGCGGCGACCGCGACCAGGCGCAGGCGCGCTTGACGCGCACCTCCATCACCCAGCCGGCGCTCTTCACCGTGGAGTACGCGCTGGCGCGCACCTGGATGGAGTGGGGGGTGACGCCGCGGGCGATGATGGGCCACAGCATCGGCGAATACGTGGCCGCCTGCCTGGCCGGCGTGATGGAGCTGGCCGACGCGCTCCCGCTGGTGGCGATGCGGGGGCGGCTGATGGAGACGATGCCGGCGGGAAGCATGATGGCGGTGTCGCTCCCCGAGGCCGCATTGCGGCCGCTGCTGGGGCCGCACCTGTCGCTGGCCGCCGTCAACGGCCCGGCGCTGTGCGTGCTCTCCGGGCTTCCCCTCGCGGTGGACGCGCTGGAGGCGCAGTTCAGCGCGCAGGGGCTGGTCTGCCGACGGCTGCACACCTCGCACGCCTTCCACTCGGCGATGATGGAGCCGGTGGTGGCGGAGTTCGTGGAGCGGCTCGGGCGGGTGAAGCTCAAGGCGCCCGCCATCCCCTACCTCTCCAACGTCACCGGCTCCTGGATCACCCCCGAGCTGGCCACCAGCCCGCAGTACTGGGGGACGCACCTGCGCCAGACGGTGCGCTTCGCCGACAACGTGCGCGAGGCGCTGGTGCTCCCCGACCCGGTGCTGCTGGAGGTGGGGCCGGGGCAGGCGCTCTGCACGTTGGCACGGCAGCAGGCCGTGCGCGGCGCCCCGCCGCTGGTGGTGGGCTCCATGCGCCCGGCGCAGGAGCCTGTGTCCGACGACGAGGTGCTGCGCGGCGCGCTGGCGCAGCTCTGGCTGGGCGGCGCGCGCATCGACTGGGCCGGGGTGCACGTCCACGAGTCGCGCCGGCGCGTCCCCCTCCCCACCTACCCGTTCGACCGCCAGCGCTTCTGGCTGGGTCCCATCGAGCAGCCCGCGGCGGAGGGCGACGTCTCCGCCGTGGCGACGGGGGCGCCGAGCGACGCGGCGTCGTACTCCACCATCGTCCCGTCGCTGACCACCGGCTTCGCGGCGCCCGCGTCCGCGGCACCCCGTAGCGTGGACGACTTCTTCTTCGCCCCCGGCTGGCGGCCGGCGGCAGCCCGCGGCGGGGGCGACCCGGCCGAGGCGGGGCCGTGGCTGGTGTTCGGCGACCCCGGGGGGCTGTGCGGCGAGGTTGCGCGGCGGCTGCGGGAGAGCGGCGCCGGGGTGGTGACGGCGGCGCCCGGCGACGACTTCGTGGACGGGGACGAGCACTTCGTCATCCGCGTCGGCGAGCGCGAGGATTACGAGCGGATGGTGCAGGCGCTGCGCGAGCGGGAGCGGTCTCCCCGGCGCGTGCTGCACCTGGGGTGCGCGGACCCGGCGCCGGCCGGGCTAACCGGGCCCGAGGCCTTCGACGAGGCGCAGGCGCGCGGCTTCTACAGCGTGATGTACCTGGCGCGCGCCCTGGGCGGAAAGGGCGGCTCGGCGCCGGTGCAGGTGGCGGTGGTGACCGAGGGGCTGCAGTCGATCACCGGCGACGAGGCGCTGCGCTCCCTGGAGGGGACGGTGCTGGGCGCGGCGAAGGTGGTGGGGCAGGAGTACCCGCACCTGCGCTGCCGGCTGGTGGACGTGCCGCGCGCGCACGACGGTGCCGCCGAGGCGCTGGTGCGCGAGCTGACCGTCGAGCCGTTCGCCCCGGTGGTGGCGTACCGCAACGGGCGCCGCTGGACGCAGCACTACGAGCCGGTGGCGATGGAGGCGCCGCCCGCCGCGCCCGCGTTGCTGCGCGACGGCGGCGTGTACCTGGTCACCGGCGGCCTGGGGAACATCGGCCTGGTGCTGGCCGAGGCGATCGCGCGCCAGGTGAAGGCGCGGCTGGTGCTGTGCGGCCGCTCGGAGCTCCCCGACCGCGCCGCCTGGGACGAGCACCTGGCCGCCCGCGGGCCGGCCGCGGGGCGCATCCGCGCGGTGCGGGCGCTGGAGGCGCTGGGCTCCGAGGTGTGGGCGGCGCGCGCCGACGTAACCCGCCGCGACGACATGGTCGCCTTGCTGGACGAGGTGGCGGAGCGCTGGGGTGGGGTGGACGGGGTGATTCACGGCGCCGCCAACCTGGCCCCCGACGCCTTCGGCCCGGTGCGCGACCTGGACGAGGAGAAGGGCGGCGCCCACTTCCGCCCCAAGGCGCATGGTCTCCTGGTGCTCGAGGAGTTGCTGCGCGACCGGCCGCCCGCGTTCTGGGTGCTGCTCTCGTCGCTCTCGGCGGTGCTGGGCGGGCTCAACCTGGCCGCCTACGCCGCGTCGAACGCCTTCCTCGACGCCGAGGCGCAGCGCCGCGGCGAGGAGGGGAGCGCGGTGTGGATCACCACCAACTGGGACGCGTGGGACTTCGCGGCGGCGCCGGGGGCGCGCACGGAGGGGATCACCGCCGCGCAGGGCGGCGACGCTTTCGTCCGCATCCTGGCGGCGGCGCCGCGCCAGGTGGTGGTCAGTGCCACGCCGCTGGGGCCGCGCCTGGACCAGTGGGTGAACCTCCCCGACGGCCGCCTCGCCGGGGCGCAGGCCGCCGCCCCGCAGGCCGCGGCGGCGGGGGCCACGCACCCCCGCCCGGCGCTCAGCACGCAATTCGTGCCGCCGCGCACCGCGACGGAGACGACCATCGCCGGGGTCTGGGAGCACCTGCTGGGGGTCACTCCGATCGGCGTGAACGACCGCTTCTTCGAGTTGGGCGGCCACTCGCTGCTGGCCATCCAACTCTTGGCGCGGCTGCGCGAGATCTACGATGTGGACCTCCCCGTCCAGCGCATCTTCGAGGCGCCTACGGTGGCGCAGCTGGCGGAGGGGATCGACCGCGACCTGCAGGCTGGGGGGAGCGCCCGCTCCGCCGCCGCCGACCCGCAGGACCGAGAGCTGGCGGAGATGCTGAGCCTGGTGGAGGGGCTGTCGGAGGCCGAGCTCGACGAGCTGCTGCGGGAGGCCGAGAACCTGGAACGGAGCGAGAGCCATGCATGAGATGGAGGAGCGCCTAGCCGGCCTGCCGCCCGAGAAGCGCGCCGCCCTGGCGCGGCTGCTGAAGAGCCGCGCGGGGGGCGCGGTGCCGTCCGCCACCGCGGTGCCCGCGACGCTCCCCGACGCGGGGGAGGAGTTCCTGGCGCTGGACGGCAGCTCGTCCGCCGACCCCGACGCCTCGAAGGCGGCGTACAAGCGCTTCTACGACGGGGTGAGCGCGCAGCTAAACTCCAACGTGTTCGGCCAGTTCTCCTTCTTCCTCAACTACGGCTACAGGCCCGACGGCGAGCCCGAGCTGGCGGCGGTGGAGCTGCCGGCGCACTACATCAACCGCAACTCGGTCAAGCTCGTGCTGGAGCTGATCGGCGACTGCCCGGTGGAGGGGCGGCGGGTGCTCGACGTGGGGTGCGGGCGCGGCGGCACGGTGCACGTCTTCCAGACCTTCTTCAAGCCCGCGGCCATCCGCGGGCTCGACCTCTCCACCACGGCCATCGAGTTCTGCCGCAAGGCCCACCGGCGCGACGACACGGCCTTCGTGCAGGGCGACGCCGAGAACCTGCCCTTCGAAGACGGCTCGCTCGACATCGTGACCAACGTGGAGTCGTCGCACAGCTACCCCAATCTCAACCGCTTCTACGACGAGGTGCACCGCGTGCTGGCGCCCGGCGGGCACTTCCTCTACACCGACACGCTCTCGGGGGCACACCTCACCACCTGCATCGCCTACCTGCACCACATCGGCTTCGACCTGGAGCGGCAGCGCGACATCACCCGCAACGTGATCCTCTCCTGCGACGAGGTGGCCGCCACCCGCGTGGGCGCGTTCGACCAGCGCAACGACCAGGGGCTGATGCAGAACTTCCTGGCCACCCCCGGCTCCGACGTCTACCGCAACATGCAGTCGGGCGCCTGGACCTACTTCATCCTCAAGCTCCGCAAGCGCGGGTAGGACGATGGAAGAGGAGCGGTCGGCTCTCGCCCAGCGCCTGACGGGGCTCCCCGCGGAGAAGCGCGAGCTGCTGCGGAGAATGCTCGAGGAGAAGGCCGGCGCGGGGAAGACGATCCCGCGCCGCGACCTGGCCGTGCGCGTTCCGCTCTCCTTCAACCAGCAGCGCCTCTGGGTGGTGGAGCAGCTGCTCGAAGGGGTGCCCGCCTACAACCAGACCAACACCATCCGCCTGCAGGCCGCGCTGGACGTCGGCGCGTTCCAGCGGGCGCTGGACGAAATCGTCCGCCGCCACGAGAGCCTGCGTACCACCTTCCACGCCGTGGACGGCGAGCCGTACCAGCAGGTGCGGGGCCCGTCGCCCGTCGACCTCCCGGTGGTGGACCTCCGCCACGCCGCGCCGGCCGAGCGCGAGGCGGAGGCGCAGCGGCTGATCGCCGAGGCCTCGGCGGTGCCCTTCGACCTGGAGACCGGGCCGCTCCTGCGCGCCGTCCTCTACCGGCTCGCCCCCGACGACCACCTCTTCGCGCTCACGCTGCACCACATCGTCTGCGACGGCTGGTCGATGGGCGTGTTCGCGCTGGAGCTGTCGGTGCTGTACGCGAGCTACGCGCTGGGGCGCACGCACGCCCTGCCGGAGCTGCCGATCCAGTACGGCGACTTCGCGGCCTGGGAGCGCCGGTGGTTCGGCGGCGACCGCCTTGAGGCGCAGCTGGAGTACTGGCGCGCACAGCTGGCGGGGCTGCGCACGCTGGAGCTCCCGGCCGACCGGCCCCGCCCGGCCCGGTTCAGCTACCGCGGCGGGCGCGTCCCCATGGTGATCGGGGGCACGCTGTTCCGGTCGCTGAACGGGCTGGCGGAGCGCGAAAACGCCACCCTGCACATCCTGCTGCTGAGCGTGCTCTTCGCCCTGGCGCACCGCTACACGGGCGACGACGACATCGCCATCGGCACGCCGGTCACGGGGCGCACGCGCAAGGAGCTGGAGCCGCTGATCGGGTTCTTCGTGAACACCCAGGTCATGCGCGCCGACCTCTCCGGCGACCCGCCCTTCCTCGACCTGCTGGCCCGCGTGCGCCAGGTCTGCTTCGCCGCGTACGCCAACCAGGACGTCCCCTTCGAGCGGCTGGTCGACGAGCTGGCGCCCGTGCGCGACCCCGGCCGCAGCCCGCTGGTGCAGGTGCTCTTCCAGATCTTTCAGCCGCCCGTCAGCGTCGGGGTGCAGCGCGAGCACGTCTTTCCTTTCGCCCCCTCGCCCTCGGCCACCTCGAAGTTCGATCTCACCTTCGAGCTGATCGCGCACCCGGACGAGGTCCGCGGCTTCGTCGAGTACAGCACCGACCTCTTCGACCAGGGGCGGATCGAGCGCCTGGTCGCGCACCTGCTCTGCCTGATGGAAGACGTCCTCCGCGACCCGTCGCGGAGCGTCTCGCGGCTCCAGGTCGTCCCCCCCGCCGAGCGCCGGCTGCTGGAGGCGTGGAACGAGACCGCCGCGCCGTACCCGCGCGGCTCCACCCTGGCCGCCGAGCTCCGCCGGCAGGCGGAGCTCCACGGCGACCGCATGGCGGTGGAGTTCGGCGGGGCGTCGCTCACCTACGCCGCGCTGCAGGCGCGCGCCGCGGCCCTCGCCGCGGAGCTGGCCGCGCGCGGCGTCCGCCCGGGCGACTGCGTGGGGCTGCTCATGTCGCGCTCCCTTGACCTGCCGTGGGCGATGGCCGGGATCCTGGCCGCGGGCGCGTTCTATGTCCCCCTCGACCCGAGCCACCCGGCGGACTACCTGGAGTTCCTGGTGGCCGACAGCGGGGCGAAGCTCGTGGTCACCCGTGCCGAACACGCCGCGGTCCTCCCCGGCGCGGAGCGGGTGGTGATTGAAGACGTCCCCGAAGTCGGCGAGGCCCCTCCGGCCGAGGGGATCGCGCCCACCGGAACGGCGTGGCTGCTGTACACGTCGGGGACCACGGGAAAGCCGAAGGGGGTGCCGGTCACGCACCGGGGGGCGCTCCGCCTGGTGCACGGCCTGGACACCTCGGCCGGGCCGGACGACCGCGTGCTGCACTTCGCACCGATCACCTTCGACGCGTCGGTGCTGGAGATCTGGGTCGCGCTGCTGAAGGGCGCCACGCTGGTGATCCATCCCCCCGACCTGCCGTCGCTGGAGGAGCTCGGCGCGTTCGTCCGCGAGCGGGGGGTCACCTGGGCATTTCTCACCACCGGCCTCTTCCGGCAAATGGTGGAGCACAGCGCGGGCGACCTGCGGCGCGTGCGCGAGCTGTTCACCGGCGGCGAGGCGCTCCCGCCCGCCGTGGCGCGGGCGGCGTGGAAGGCGCTCCCGCGCACGCGGCTGGTGAACGCCTACGGGCCCACGGAGTGCGCCACGGTCGCCACCACCTTTCCGGTCACCAGCGGGCAGGGGATCGCCGACGGCGTGCCGATCGGGAAGCCGCTGCGCAACACCACCATCCGGGTGCTCGACCGGTACGGCAACCCGGTGCCGGTCGGGGTACCGGGCGAGATCTGCATCGGCGGCGACGGGGTGGCGCCGGGCTACTGGAGGCGGCCGGGCCTCACCGCGCGCAGCTTCGTTCCCGACCCCGCGGGGGGAGGGGGCACCCTCTACCGCACCGGCGATGTGGGGCGCTTTCGCGCTGACGGCAACCTGGAGTTCGTCGGCCGCCGCGACCACCAGGTGAAGGTGCGCGGCTACCGCATCGAACCGGGGGAGGTCGAGGCCGCGCTCGCCGCGCACCCCCTGGTCACCGGCGCGGCCGCGCTGCTGGTGGGAGAGGGGGAGGAGAAGCACTTGGCGGCGTTTGCCGAGACGCTCCCGGGGCGCGACGTGACCACCGCCGAGCTGCGCGCCCACCTGGCCACCCTCCTCCCGGAGCACATGCTCCCGGCCCGCCTCGAGACGGTGGAGCGCCTCCCGCTCACCGCCCACGGCAAGGTGGACGTGGCCGGCCTGGCCCGCGGGGCCACCTCGCCCCGGGGGGGCCGCGACGCCCGGGTCGCGCCCGAGACCGCGCTGGAGACGTTCCTGGCGGGGATCTGGAAGGAGCTGCTGCACCTGGAGCACGTCGGCGTCACCGACAGCTTCTTCGCCTTGGGCGGACACTCGCTGGTGGCCACGCGGCTGCTGTCGCGGATCCGGGCCACGCTGCAGGGCTCGGTCGGCATGAAGGAGTTCTTCGACCAGCCCACCATCCAGGGGCTCGCCGCCGCGCTCGCGAAGGACGAGCAGATGGTCCGGCGCGCCGAGCTCCTCGCCCGGCTCGGCGCGGCCGCGCCGGCACCCGTCTACGCCTCGCTGGCGGAGTGAGGAGGGCGCCCCGATGAGCGCGACGCCCCCGTCCGCCGACGCGCTGGCCGAGAAGCGGCTGCGCCTGGCGAAGCTCCTGCTGAAGACGGGCGGGGGCGGCGCGAACGGGGGAGGCGCCATCCACCGGCGCGCGGGCGGCGGGCCCGCGCCGCTCTCCTTCGCGCAGCAGCGCCTTTGGTTCCTGGACCGGCTGGTCCCCGGCAGCGCCTTCTACAACGTCCCGGCGGCGATCCGCATCCGCACGCCGCTCGACACCGATGTCGTCCGCCGCACCTTGGACGAGATCGTGCGGCGGCACGAGGTGCTGCGGAGCGCGATCGTGCAGTCGCCCGCAGGGCCCGTGCAGGTGGTGGCACCCCCGGGAGCGGTGCCCTTCGAGGTGCGCGACCTGCGCGGCTTGGACCCCGCCACCCGCGAGCAGGAGGCGCTGCGCCTGGCCACGGAAGACGCGGTGCGCCCCTTCGACCTGGAGCGCGCCCCGCTCATCCGCGCCGGGGTGCTGTGGATGGGGGAGCACGACCGCGTGTTCCTGCTGAACGTGCACCACGTGGCCGCCGACGGCTGGTCGATGGGGGTGCTGGTCGACGAGTTCCGCCAGCTCTACGCGGCCTTCGCGGCGGGGCGCCCCTCGCCGCTCCGCGAGCTGGCGATCCAGTACGCCGACTTCGCCGCCTGGCAGCAGGAGCGGCTCGCCTCCGGCGCGCTCGACGGGCTCCTCGCCGCGGCCACGCGCCGGCTGGCCGACCTCCCGGAGTTGGAGCTCCCCACCGACTTCCCGCGCAGCGACGTCCAGGGGTTCGAGGGTGAGACGCTGTACGTCCGCTTCCCCAGGGAGCTCTCCGAGCGCATCCATGCCTTCGGCCGCGAGCACGCGACGACCACGTTCGTGACGCTGTTCGCAGGGTTCAACGCGCTGCTCGGGCGCTACACCGGGCAGGACAACGTCGTGATCGGCGAGCCGGTGGCGAACCGCAACCGGCTGGAGCTGGAAGGGCTGATCGGGTTCTTCGTCAACTCGCTCGTCCTCCGGACCGACGTCTCGGGCGACCCGTCGTTCCGCGAGCTGCTGCGCCGCTCGCGCGCGGTGGTGCTCGAGGCCGACGCGCACCAGGAGGTGCCCTTCGAGGTGCTGGTGGAGCGGCTGCGGCCGGAGCGCACCATGGGCCGCAACCCGCTCTTCCAGGTCTCGCTGCAGTACTTCAGCGGCGTCGAGGTCGGCCGCGCGACGCTCTCCGACGACGCGATCCAGGTCGAGAAGGGGACGGCGAGCCTGGACCTCGCCTTCGACCTGATCGACTCGGCCGAGGGGATGGTGGCGCGAATCGAGTTCAGCACCGAGCTCTTCCGCCGCGAGACGGTGCGGCGGATGGCCGCGCACTACGAGCACCTGCTCCGCGACTTGGTCAAGCACCCCGACCGGCGCCTGTCGCAGGCGGCGATGCTCTCCGACGAGGAGCGGCTGCGCCTCCTCCACGCCAACGCCGCCGCGCCGGCGGCGCCGTTCGTCCCCGTGCACGCGGAGTTCGAGGCCCGGGCGCGGGAGTCGTCCGACCGGGTGGCGCTCGACGACGGGGCGCAGCGGCTCACCTATGCGCAGCTCGACCAGCGCGCGAACCGGCTGGCGCGGCGGCTCCGCGCGGAGGGGGTGGGGCCGGAGTCGGTCGTCGCCATCTTCCTGGAGCGCTCCATCGACGCGGTGGTCTCGGTGCTCGCCACCTGGAAGGCGGGCGGCGGCTACGTGCCGCTGGAGCCCTCGCTCCCCGAGGAGCGGCTCCGCTTCTTCCTCGCCGACGCGCGGCCGTCCGTCGTATTGACGCACACACGCTTTGGCGGCCTGCTGCATGACGCCCCAGCGCCGGTGGTGCTCGTGGACGGCGAGCTGCCGCAGGCGGACGGGGAGCTGGACGCGGCGAGGGGGCCCGAGAACCTGGCCTACGTCATCTACACCTCCGGCTCCACCGGCACGCCGAAGGGGGTGATGGTGACCCATGGCGCGATCGCCCGGCACCTGCGCTGGATGCAGGAGGAGCTCCCGCTCTCGCCGGACGACCGAACCGTCTTCAAGTACGCGTTCTCCTTCGACGTCTCCCTGCTGGAGATGTTCTGCCCCCTCCTCGCCGGCGCGCGCACCTTCGTGGTCCGCGGCGACGGCCCGCTCGACACCGGCAAGCTGGCGCGCCTGATCCACGACCGGGCGATCACCGCGATCGACCTGGTGCCGTC
This sequence comes from Longimicrobium sp., assembly GCA_035630095.1. GTDB lineage: Bacteria > Gemmatimonadota > Gemmatimonadetes > Longimicrobiales > Longimicrobiaceae > Longimicrobium. Next base: position 5,608 of record DASQLJ010000546.1, on the reverse strand, counting down.
GACGCTGGCGCTCCTCCTGGACCGCCCGCTGTTCACGGCCGCCGCGTCGCTGCGCCGCGTGGTGTGCGGCGGCGAGGCGGTGCCCCCCGAGCTGGTGAACCGGCTGCTGGACCGGCTGGAGGTGGAGTTCGTCAACATGTACGGGCCCACAGAGGCCACCATCAGCGCCACCTGGTGGCGTACGCGCGTTCCCGCCGAGCGCGTCCCCATCGGCCGCGCCGTGGGCCCGTGCTCGGCCTATGTGCTGGACGCGCAGCTGAACCCGCTCCCGGCCGGCGTCCCCGGGGAGCTGTACCTGGGCGGCCACTGCCTGGCGCGCGGGTACCTGAACCGGCCGGAGCTCACACGGGATCGCTTCCCGCGCGACCCGTTTTCGGCCGACCCGCGCGCGCGGCTGTACCGCACCGGCGACCGCTGCCGCCTGCGTGACGACGGCATGCTGGAGTTCCTGGGCCGCGCCGACGGGATGGTGAAGGTGCGCGGCCACCGGGTGGAGCTGGGCGAGGTGGAGGCCGCGCTGGCCGCCAGCCCGCTGGTGCGCAGCTGTGCCGCCGCCGTGGTGGGCGAGCCCGGCCGCGAGCAGCTGGCCGCGTACGTGGTGCCCAACTCCGGCGCGCCGGAGCTCTGGCCGTCGGTGGGCGAGTACTTCGTTTACGACGAGCTGCTCTACCAGCTGATGACGCAGGACCAAGTGCGGACGCGGGCGTACCGCGCCGCCATCGTGCGCGCGGTGCGCGCGAAGGTGGTGGTGGACGTGGGGACCGGGGCCGACCTGGCGCTCACGCGCATGTGCCTGGAGGCGGGCGCGCGCCGCGTCTACGCCATCGAGATGCTGGACGACGCCTACGCGGCCGCGGCCCGGCTCGCAGAGGAACTGGGCGCGGGCGACCGGCTGGTGCTGGTCCGCGGTGACGTGCGCTCGGTGACGCTCCCGGAGCCCGCCGACGTGTGCGTGTCGGAGTTGATCGGCACCATCGGCTCCAGCGAGGGTGTGGTCCCGGTCCTCAACGACGCGCGCCGCCTCCTCCGTCCCGGGGGGGAGATGATCCCGGCCCGCTGCGTCACGCGCATCGCCGCCGTGTCGATGCCGCCGGCGCTGGTGGCGAATCCGGGCATGAACGAGGTGCCGCGGCATTATGCCGAGCGCGTCTTCGCCTCGGTGGGGCGCCGGTTCGACCTGCGCGTCTGCGTGAAGAACCTCCCCTCCTCCGCGCTCGTCTCCGACGCGGCCGTCTTCGAGGAGCTGGCGTTCGACCGCCCGGCGGAGCTCGATGAGAGCACGGAGTTCCGAATGACGGTGGAGCGCGACTGCACCGTCGACGGGTTCCTGCTCTGGGTCGAGTTGCACCCGGGGGCGGGGGAGGTGATCGACGTGCTCCGCTCGGAGTGCAGCTGGCTCCCCGTCTTCTTCCCCGTCTTCTCCCCGGCCGTCACGCTGAAGGCGGGGGAGGCGATCGTGGGCGTGGCGTCCCGGCTGGCGGCTCCGGACCAGCTCACGCCCGACTACCTGGTCCGCGGGTCGATTCTGCGCGGCGACGGGACGGAGCGGGAGTTCACGCACGAGTCGGTGTGCGACGGGACGCGCCTGGCCAGCTCCCCCTTCTATGCCGCGCTGCACCAGGGGCTCGGCGCGCCCGGACCGGCCGGCGGACACGCCCGCGAGCACGCCCGCGTGAACGAGTGGCAGGAGACGTACGACCACCTCTACGCGGCGGAGGACGACGGCCGCCATGGCGACGATTTCGACATCATCGGATGGAACAGCAGCTACACCGGCGAGCCGCTCTCCGCCGAGGAGATGCGCGACCAGGTAGAGGGGGCGGTGGAACGCATCCGCGCCCTGGGCGGCCGGCGCATCCTGGAGATCGGCTGCGGCACCGGGCTGCTGCTGCTGCGCCTGGCGGAGGGGTGCGACCGCTACGTGGGTACCGACTTCTCGGGCCCCGTGCTGGAGCGGCTGGGGGTCGTGGTGGAGCGGCGCGGATGGAAGCAGGTGGAGCTGTGGCGGCGCGAGGCCGACGAATTCACGGACGTGGAGCCGGGGTCGTTCGACGTGGTCGTGCTGAACTCGGTGGTCCAGTACTTCCCCGGCGTCGACTACCTGCTGCGCGTGCTGGCGGGCGCCGCGCGGGCGCTGCGCCCCGGCGGCTCCATCTTCGTGGGCGACGTGCGCAACCTGCGCTCGGCCACGCTGCTGCATGCGGGGATCGAGCTGGCGCAGGCCGGGCCGGGCACCACCGCCGCGGAGTTGCGCGAGCGGGTGGAGCGCCGCGCCGCGCAGGAGGTGGAGCTGCTGCTGGACCCCGGGCTCTTCGCCGCGCTGCCGGGGCGGCTGCCGGGGATCACGGCCGCCGCGATGCAGGTCAAGCGCGGCCGCCACCCCAACGAGCTCACGCGCTTCCGCTACGACGCCGTACTGCGCGCGGGGGGCGAGGCCTTCCCGCTCGAGGGCGTCACCGAGCTGCGCTGGGCCGGGCTGGGCGGGCCCGACGCGCTGCGCCGCGGGCTGGCCGCGGCGGGCGGCGCGCCCGTGCGGGTGCGCGAGGTGCCCAGCGCGCTGCTGGACGGCGAGCGGCGCTTCCTGGAGCAGCTGGGCCGCGCTCCCGACGACGAGCCGGTGCAGGCGCTCCCCCCCGCCGCCCCCGGCCCCCGCGTGGTGGACGCGGAGGCGCTGCGGGCGCTGGGCGGCGCGCTGGGGCGCGAGGTGGAGGTGAGCTGGTCGCTGGAGGGCGAGCCTTCTTCCTACGACGCGCTCTTCCTCCCGCCCGGCGCCGCGCTCCCCGCCGCGGCGCACCGCGTGGACGCCCGGCCGTGGCGCGCCTTCGCCAACGTCCCGCTGAGCGCGTCCACGCGGCAGCACCTGGTGCAGAGCCTGCGTGAGCACCTGCGGCGCCGGCTCCCGGAGTACATGGTCCCCACGGTCATGGTCTGCCTGGACGCGCTGCCGCTGACCGCCAGCGGCAAGGTGGACCGCCGCGCGCTCCCGCTCCCGGACCGCGCCGTGCCGCGCGAGGCGGCGTACGCCCCGGCGGAAACCGAGGTGCAGCAGCGGATCGAGGCGGTGTGGCGCGAGGTGCTGGGCATCGACCGGGTGGGGATCGACGCCGGCTTCTTCAACATCGGCGGGCATTCGCTGCTGGCCACCCAGGTGGTCACGCGCCTCTCCGACGGCTTCGGCGTGGAGGTTCCGCTGCGCCTGATGTTCGAGAAGCCGACCATCCGCGCCTTCGCGCAAGCGCTGGAGGAGCTGGTGCAGGGAACGCGCGCCGAGGCCCCCGTGCGCGTGGTCGCGGCGCGCGCCCCCGACCCGGTCACGGTGGACCCCGACCAGATGAGCGACGAGGAGGTGGAGGCCCTGCTGCTGCAGTTGCTGGCTCGCAAGGACGGCGCGTGAGCCGCGGCGGGCGCGCCCTCTCGGCGCTGTTCTCGCGCGTTCGGCCGCACTTCGAGCAGCCCGTGGAGGAGCCCGCCCGGGGCGGCGCGGGGATGGTGGTGGCCTACCACCCGCTGGCGCGCCGGGCCGGCGAGGGGATCCTGGACGCCGGCGGCAACGCCGCCGACGCGTTCGTCGCCGCCGCCGTCGCCGAGAACGTGCTGGCCGAGGGTGCCAGCTCCCTGGCGGGGCCGCTGATGGCGCTGGTCTACCGGAGCGGCGGCCCGGCCGGCCCGGAGGTCGTCTCGCTCGACGCCGACTTCGACCACCCTCTGGACGACCGCCAGCGCTGCACGGCCTCCACCCGCGCGCGGGGGAAGGCGGTGCTGGTGCCCGGGGCGCCGTTGGGGTTGTGGGAGCTCGCGCGCGCGCACGGATCGCTCCCCTTCGCCACCCTGCTGGAGCCCGCGGCCGCCCTAGCCGAGGAAGGGTTCCCCGTCAACCACCTGATGGCCGGGCTGCTGCGCTGGCGGCGGAAGGTGCTCGGGCGCACCGCGTACGGGCGCGCCACCTTCTTCCGCGACGGCCGCACCCTGTGCGCCGGCGAACTCCTGCGGCAGCCCGAGCTGGCGGCGTTCCTGCGGCGCTTCGGCCAGGACGGGCCCGACGACGTGTACCGCGGGCCATGGGGGCGGCGCTTCCTGGACACGGTGGCGGAGGAAGGCGGGTTCCTGGGCGCCGACGATCTGGCGCGCTACGAGGTGCGCCGCGCGGCGCCGTGGACGGTTCCCTACCGTGGCCACGCGCTGCACGCCACCTCGGGCGCCAGCTTCGGCGGGGTCTGGGTGCTGCTGGCGCTCAGGGTGTGGGAGCACGCCCGCTCCACCGCTGGGGCGCGCGGCTGGAGCGAGGCCGAGCGGCTGGGATGGATGATCCGCATCGCGCAGCACGTGTGGGCGGAGCCGTACCTGCTGGACCCCGCGTCGATCGCGGACGCGGAGTTCGTCCGCTCGCGCCTGGCCGACGCGCACGCGGCGGAGATCTGGGAGCGGGTGCGTGCGGGGGCGGGGGCGCGGGCGCGGCCGATGGGCGGCGGCGGCGCGCACAGCTACCACCTGATCGCCCGCGACGGCGAGGGGAAGGTGGTCAGCGGCACCACCACCATCAACTCGCCGCCCTGGGGCGACGGCGTGTTCGTGGAGGGCGTCCCCCTCACCGCCGCGAACCGCATCCCCTGGGGATCGACCCCGGGCGCGCGGCGGATCACCCCGGTCACGGCGCAGCTCGCGCTCCGGGAGGGGGTGCCCGCGCACGTGGTGGGCACCATCTCCAACTCGCTGCTGGAAGCGGCCTTCCAAGTGCTGGTCAACCTGATCGACGAGGGGATGTCGCCCGCGGAGGCCGTGACCGCCCCCCGCTTCGGCACCTTTCCCACCGGCCGGCTCTGGCGCCGCAATCTCCCCGTACTCGACCGCACCTGGCTGGATCCCCGGATCCCGGACGCGGTCGTCCGCGCGGTGAAGAAGTCGGGACTCAAGGTGGTGCGGTCCGGGGCGATCGACACCGGCCTGGGCGCGGTCCTGTCGATCACGGACGACGTCGCGGAGGGCGTCACCATCCCGCTTCCGTACGTCAGCCAGCCATTCGAAAGTCCAATCTGATCACTTGAGGCAGAGACGGGGCGCCGAGCAGGGCCTGAACCTGGGCAGGGTGATGGATCGCCAGAAGGTGCGTGTGAACCTACTTCCAACCCTCCAGTGGCTGCCACGTGTACCTTCTTCTGTCGGCGCGAGAGGCCGTCCATTCGTACGGCGGGACACCACTTTGTCACTTTGGCCGACACCTCGAATCGGAGCCTCAAGGCTGAATGCGAGACGCCGCCGCTCTTTCGAGCGGCGGCGTCTCCGGCAGTAGCCGAGTTTATTTCCGAGTAGCCGACTTTATTTCGCAGTAGCCGAGTTTATTTCGGAGTAGCCGTCTTTTTTATCTCCGAACAATCGCGCCACAGAGTGCCCGCGCAGTACGTACCGGAACCGCGTTGCCGATCTGACGGGTCTGTTCCTCCTCGGTCCCGGTGAAGTGGTACTCGTACTCTCCGTCCTCGAACGACATGGCGCGCGCGAACTCCCGGTTCGTCAGCATGCGGAACCGGATGTCGACGTAGATCGCGATGCCGTCGACGTGACGCGTCGGCCCGTCGGCCGCTCGGCCGCGGGTGCCAGCGGCTCGGTGAAC
>DASQLJ010000545.1:0-4165 GCA_035630095.1 Longimicrobium sp. | reverse complement strand
ATCCCCCGCAGCACCAGCGCCTCGGCGCTCTCCACGTCGATCTTCAGCAGGTCCACCCTGCCCAGCCCCGCGCGCTCGGCGAACGCGTCGAAGGTGAGCGTGGGGACGCGGATCGAGTGGTCGGCGCGGATCACCCCGTGCGCCACCGCGTCGTCCGACACCAGCAGCGACGAGAGCCCGTCGTTCACCGGCGACACCGAGACGAAGAACTCGGCGTGCCCTTCGCGGTCCGAGAGCGCGACGCGGTGCACCTGCACCCGCCCGGCCACGTCGTTGCGCGCCAGCACCTCGCCCAGCGCGTCGGCCACGGCGGGGTTGGGCTCGAACGCCTCCACCCGCCCGGCGGGGCCCACCAGCGCCGCCGCCAGCACGGTGAAGTAGCCGTGGTTGGCGCCCACGTCCACCACGGTGCCGCCGGGGCGCAGCGCCCCGGCGAAGAGCGCCACCGTCTCCGCCTCGTAGCCGCGGTGGTGGAAGTAGGTGGTGCCGAAGCTGAAGTGGCTCACCTCGCCGCACACCGTCACCGGCCCCAGCCGCATCCGCCGGTACACCGGCCCGTCCCCCGGGCGCCGCGCCTCCAGCGTCTCCACGGTGCGGCGGTAGAGCAGGTCGAAGGCGCGCGAGCGGCCGTGGAGCGCGCGGCCCGCGGCGGCCACCACCCGCTCCGCCGGCAGCCACCGCGCCGCCGCCGAGCCCACCGCGTCGGCCACCACGTCGCGCATCGCCTTTCCCGCGCGGAACGCCGGGCGGCGCCGTTCGCCCGCGCTCACGCCGGCGTCCCCGGGCACGGCCGCCGCGGCGGCGGATGCGGGATCATGCCGCCTCCCTGCGCGCGGCCACGAGCAGCCGCACCCCAGAGAGCGGCCCCCGCGCCCGCGCGGCCGCGACCTCGACCAGCGCGCGCAGCGTCTCCATGCGCCGCCGCAGGGGGGGGTGCGGCCGGGGGCCGGCGCCGCGCAGCCCCGCCACGTGGGCCGCCGCCCCGCGCAGCGAGTACGGCTCGTGCTCGGCCCGCTCCACCCGCCAGCCGTGGCGGACCAGGAAGCAGCGCAGCGAGCGCTCGCCCCAGCGCAGCGTGTGCTGCGGCGGCCAGTCCCAGAAGTCGCTGCGCCCCACGCGCTCGGGGTGCGGCACCCGCCGGCTGTAGCGCCGGGGCGAGGGGCACCCCACGATCAGCAGGGCGCCCGGCGCGGCCACCGTGGCCAGGTCGCCGAACAGGGCGTCGGGGTCGGTCAGGTGCTCGATGATCTGGAACATGGCCACCGCCTGGAAGCGATCCCCCGGCTCCAGCACCGCGCGGAGCGCCGCCACGTCGCCCTCGCGCGCGTCCAGCCCGCGCGCGCGCGCCGCCCGGACGTCGCCGGCCTTGAAGTCGAGCCCCGTGGCCCGGTGCCCCTGGGCCGCGGCGCGCTCGAGGAAGCGCCCCTCCGCGCACCCGATCTCCAGCAGGCGCAGCGGGCGGGAGGCGGGTAGGAGCTCCAGCGCGCGCAGCTGGTCCCAGGCCAGGCCGTACTCCTCGTCGGGGTAGTTCGCGGCGCTCCAGGCCCGCATCGGCTCGGCGAACTCCACCCCGCACGCGCCGCACGCCAGGAAGCGCACGCGGTCGGCGCCCAGGTCCGCCCGGATCTCGCGGGCCAGCCGCGCCTCGCCGCGCACGGCGGCGACGTGCGGCTGCCGCGCCCACGCGCGCGCCAGCTCGGCCACGCCCGCGCTCTCCACCTCGCGCGTTTGCGGCGACCCGCACGCGGGGCACCCCGGCGCGGCGCTCACGCGGGCCCCACGAAGCCGAGACGGGCCAGCCAGGACCGCACGCGATCCGGAAGGGGCAGGTCGGCGTAGAGAGGGCGCATCACCCACAGGTACAGCACCCCGAGCACCGGCGCCAGAACCAGCGGCAGCCAGGGCGAGACGCGCGCGCCCAGCTGCGCCACCCCCGCCCCCAGCAGCAGCAGCCCGGCCGCCCGCAGCGCCCACGGCCACAGCGCGCTGCGCCACAGCTCGGCCTGGGTCATCCCGGTGGTGCGGCGCAGCATCCACACCCCGGCGGGGTAGGCCACCACCACGGTGCTCACCACCGCCGCCAGCGCCACCCCCGCCAGCCCCAGCACGCGGCCCAGCAGCAGCGCGGCGCCCAGGTTCACGGCGCCCTGCGCCAGCGACGCCCACCCCGCCTGCACGCGGGTGCCCAGCGTGGCGCTGGTGGTGAACAGCCCGTGCCCCAGCGAGTGCGACAGGATCATCGCGGCGATCATCAGGTTCAGCCCCATCCCCCCGAAGCGCTGCGGGCCCACCCACAGCGTCACGAACGCGGGGTTGAGCGCCACCACCGCGCACGCCACCCCGCCCGACGCCACCAGCAGCAGCCGCAGGAGCTGCACCGTCACCGCGCGCACCCGCTCGGGGCGCCCCTCGCCCTTGAGCTGCGCCAGCCCCACCAGCGCGGCGTCGGGGAGCTGCCAGCTCATCTGCATCCCGATCGTCCCCATCTTGGCGGTCAGCGCGTAGACCACCGCCGCGGCGGGGCCCATCAACGCCACGATCACCACGCTGTCGCTGGCCGCCACCATCCGCCACCCCAGCCCGGCGGTCCACGAGCCCAGCCCCTGCGTGCTCACCGCGCGCAGGGTGGCGCGCGAGGGGAGCCGCCAGCCGTGCAGCAGGTCCGGCGCCAGCATGCGCAGCCGCACCCAGCTCGCCAGCGCCACCACCAGCCCCGGCACCGACGCCGCGGCGGCCAGCGCGTACAGGCCGTGGCCCCCCAGCAGCAGCCCCACCGTGAGCGAAAGCCCGATCGCGAGCTGCGCCATCCCCAGCAGCCCGGCGAAGGTGGCGTCCTGCAGCCCCACCAGCGCCGCGGTGAAGCTGCGCAGCGGCATCGCCACGGCCATCAGCACGGCCACCATCAGCAGCGGGCCGGTGGCGCTGCGGGCAAGGGGCGGGGGGAGGTTGGCCAGCGAGGGCGCCAGCCGCAGCGCGATGGCGGCCAGCGCCAGGAACACCGCCGCCGCGACCGCCGAGAACAGCACCGCCGCCGCCAGCACCGAGCGGATGGCGTCGCGGTCGCCGCGGCCGTCGTTCTCGGCCACCAGCCACGGCACCACGCCCACCACCCCCAGGTCCACCATCGACGAGTACGCCAGCACCTCGCCGAAGGCCAGCCACACGCCGTACTGGTCGGTGCGCACCCGGCTCAGCACGAAGGGGATGATCGCGATCCCCGACACCAGCGCCAGCGCGAACTGGGCGTAGCCGAAGAGGGCGGTGATCCCCGCGCGGCGGGTGCGGCTCACGCGCGCGGCCTGGCGCCGGCCAGGTAGCGCCCCACCTGCCTCAGCGTGCCCCCCCACCCGGCGGGGGTGGCGCGGCGGCGCCAGCGCGTGCGCCGGCGCGGGTGCTCGCGGCGGATGGTGCCGCCCCAGCGGTCGAAGAAGATGCGCGCGTTGCGCAGCCCCAGCGCCATCCTCCGCTCCGAGGGCGTGCGGCCGAGGGTGGAGCTCACCGCGTGGAGGTAGGCGCCGTCACGCTCGTATCCGTGCGTGGCGATCTTCCACCCCGCCGCGCGGATCCGGTAGCAGAAGTCCACCTCGTCCCACTCCGTCGGCCGGAACGCCTCGTCCAGCGGGCCCACCTTCTCGATGCACTCACGGCGGACGACCCACGGCCGCATCACCCCGTCCACCTCCTGGAGGCGCGCCCAGTTGAGCGGCGCGGGGCCGATGGTGCTCTGCACGCGGCGCCAGTCCACGGTGTCGTGCCAGGTCTGCACCGGCTCGTCCACGGGGGTGAAGGTGAGGCCGCGGCTCAGCGACATCAGGCCGATCTCGGGGATGTCGCGGAAGGTGGCGATCAGCTCGGGGACGAACCAGGCCGCCCGCAGGAACATGTCGTCGTGCCAGCTCAGCACCAGCGGCGCGCGCGCCTCGGCGAAGCCGCGGTTGGTGCACATCAGCTCGTGCACGTCGTCGGTGTGCACCCAGCGCAGGTGGCGGCGCCCCCAGCCGGTGGACCCGGTCTCGCGGAGGTAGCCGGGGGTCCCGTCGGTGCAGCCGTCCTCGATCACGATCAGCTCCACCGGCTCCCCGTCCGCGTGCCGCCGCCACCCGTCCAGGCAGCGCCGCAGCAGCGCCAGGTTGTCGTGGGTGGGGATGACGACGGAAAGACGGGG
>DASQLJ010000544.1:0-9761 GCA_035630095.1 Longimicrobium sp. | reverse complement strand
CGCAGCGACAGCGCCTCGGCCACCTGCGCCGCGCGCTCCTCGGTGCGGCAGATGAGCATCGGGGGCGCGTCGCCGCCGCGCTCGCCGCCCAGCAGCCGCGCGACCACGTCCACCTTCTCGCGCTCGCTCACCGGCACGTAGCCCACCATTCCCGTGGTCGGCTCGGCGGGGGCGTGGAGGTCGGGCGACGCGGCCTGCGTGGGGTAGCGGATGGCGCGCTTCACCCGGCGGTCCACCAGGTCCTGCACGGCGGGGGTGGTGGCCGCGGTCACGATCACGCGCTGCGCGGTGCGGGGCACGTTGTCGAACAGCGTCTCCAGCGACTCCCAGCCGCCCAGCGACTCGATGTCGCTGGCGCCGTCGATCACGATCGCCTCCACGGCCTCCAGCTTCACGCCCGAGGTGCGCACGGCCTCCATCACCTGCTGCGGCGTGGCCACCACCACGTCGGCCTGCCCGGGGGGCGTGCCCCAGCCCGGCCCCAGCGCGGTGAGCGCCAGCTCGGCGGCGGAGGCGAGCGGCACCAGCGACAGGGCGGTCTTCTCGGCGGCCTCGGGGGTGGGCACCAGCACCAGCACGCGTGTGCCGGGCGCCTCGTCGGCGTCGGCGGGCTCGCCGTCGTCGGCGGTGGCGCGCGGCTCGATGCGGTCCAGCACGCCCAGCGCGTACGCCAGCGTCTTCCCGGAGCCGCTCGACGCGCGCGCCACCAGGTTCCCCTCGCGCCGCAGCACGGGGATGGCCGCCTGCTGGAGTGCCGTGGGATGCTCGATCCCCTCCTCCTCGAGCGCCATCAGGAGCGGCTCGCGGAGCCCGAGGTCGTTGAACGAAGCCATGCTGTTGTCCGGTCCGTCGGTCCGTGTGGTGTTCTGCAAAGGGCGGCCAATCTAGCAGACAGCAAGTCTCCTGCCTAATCGGCCCCCACACGTGGACGGAAATGGGTGAAGAATCAGCCCCAGGCGAACGATATGCCGCCGCGCCGCCGCCGGTTGAATCCGGCGGCTGGAAGTCGGGAAGCCCGCCTTCGCGGCGCCTTTCGCGCACCGCGCCCGCGGTTGCGTCACGGGCTCCGTAATCCGGCCACGCCGCGATTTACTAACCCATCAAATCCGCTGGGCACCCGGATGCAGTTGTCCCTCCCCCAGGTTGTTTTGGGGGAGGGACAGGCGAGGAACGAGCCAGGGAAAGGGCCTCGCCGCAATCGCCCGCGAGTTGCACCCGTCGGTCCGCTCGTCTATCCTCCCGCCGTCCCGACCCGTTGGTTGCCGATTCCTCTCGATCGAGACCGCACCTTGCCCCACGGCCCCCTCGCCGGTCTGCGCGTGCTGGACCTGAGCCGCGTGCTGGCCGGCCCGCTCTGCACCATGATCCTGGGCGACCTGGGCGCCGACGTGGTGAAGGTGGAGCGCCCCGGCACCGGCGACGACACGCGCACCTGGGGTCCGCCCTGGGCCGAGGGGCCGGACGGCCGAGAAGCCGCCTACTACCTCTGCGTCAATCGCAACAAGCGCTCGGTCGCGGCCGACCTGAAGACGGAGGAGGGCCGCGCGTTTGTGCGCCGCCTGGCCCGCGACGCCGACGTGGTGGTGGAGAACTTCGCGCCGGGGATGCTGGAGCGTGAGGGGCTGGGGTGGGACGATCTCTCGGCCGACAACCCGCGGCTGGTGTGGTGCACCATCACCGGCTACGGCAGCGACGGCCCCGAGGCGGGGCGCCCCGGCTACGACTTCGCCGTGCAGGCGCGCGCGGGGTGGATGTCGATCACCGGCGAGCCGGAGGGCGCGCCGAACAAGGTGGGCGTGGCCGTGGTGGACGTGCTGACGGGGCAGAACGCGGCGATCGCCGTCCTTGCCGCCCTGCGCGAGCGCGAGGCCGGCGGACGCGGGCAGCGCGTGGAGGTGAGCCTGTTCGACAGCGCGCTGGCTGGGCTGGTGAACGTGGCGCAGGCGGCGCTGGTCACCGGCCGCGAGCCGGCGCGCTGGGGGAACGCGCACGCGACCATCGTCCCCTACCAGACGTTCGACGCGTCCGACGGGCCGATCGTGGTGGCCGTGGGCAACGACGCGCAGTGGCAGCGCCTGTGCGCCGCGATCGGCGCCGACGCGCTGGCGGCGGACGCGCGCTTCGCCGCCAACCCCGGCCGCGTGGAGCACCGCGCCGATGTGGCCGGCGCGCTGGCGGAAGTCTTTCGTGCGCGGACGGCGGCGGAGTGGCTGGACGCGCTCACCGCCGCGGGCGTCCCCTGCGCCCCTGTGCAGACGGTGGGCGAGGCCCTGCGCGACCCCGCGCTGACGGAGCGCGGCGGCACCTGGCCGATCACCGGCGCGACGTACGGAACGGTGGAGACGGTGCCGTCGCCGCTGCGCTTCTCGCGGACGCCGGCCGGGGTGGGCCTCCCCGCGCCCGCGCTGGGGGAGCACACGGCGCAGGTGGAGCGCGACGGGTGGGGCGGGGGAGCGCCAGCGTCCGAACGGTGAAGCCGGAGGAGAGCGGCAGCGCGCGGCGACTCCGGACGCGGCGGGTGTGTGATGAGGGTGGGACGGGCGCCTTGACGAGGGTGGGGCGGGGGGTTACCTTTGTTCACTAGCTGGGCAAGACGATGAAGGACTTATGCGGCTGACGACAAGAGCCCCCGGGCTCTGCCAGGTTCCACCTGGCTAGTCAGCCGCTCGTCTTGCCCGTAAGTCAGTAGTACAGGTGCGTCCCCCGCCGCCACACGTCGAACTCGGACCGGACCTTGTCCTTCACCAGGTCGTAGGCCGAGCTGTCTCCCCGCTCCCACTTCCGCGCCATCGCCCAGCAGCAGTAGTCCGCCACCTGCAGGCAGGGCTCGCTCTGCGCCGACCAGCTCGCCGTGCGGTAGTGGACGGTGGGCGTGACCTGCCGCACCACCTCCTTCACGGCCGCGTGCATCAGGCCGCGCTTCTTCTTGGTGCCCAGCGAGGCGCCGACCACGAACAGCTCGTCGTTGCCGCGGCAGATGCGCGGCGCCACGTGCTTGAGGTGGAAATACCAGGCGTAGCGGTAGAACGTCTCTTCGGAGAGGCGGGTCTGCGGCTGCGCCTTCGCTTTTTCGAGGATGGTCGCGTCGATGCGGAAGGGGTGGCGCCGCAGCAGCGCGAACACCTCGGCGCGCACGGGCAGCGTGTCGCCGGTCGCGTGGAACTCGGTCTCGGCGCCCAGGCCGCGCCAGGCCAGCTCGCGGCGCAGCGCCAGCAGCTCGTCGCCCACGGCGAAGTCGGGGCAGGCGACGGTGGTGAGGATGAAGTAGCGCGACGCGCCGTTCTTGCGCGAGAAGTCGAAGTTGCCGCTCTCGTCGGCGAAGATGCTGATGCGCGGCATCTGGAGGATTGGGGCGCGTGTACCGGGTGGATGCAGTCGGCTCGCGACGTTGCAAGTGAACGACGTGCACGGAGGGGCCCCGAACGTACACGCCCGCTGTCCAGAGCGGAAGTTCCAGCTTGCATTGCGCCATCGGCGGCACACCGTAGTTTGCCCGCGTCACCCCACCCGCCCCCCGAGCCCGCGAGGCTGCCCGTGCTCCTGCGCCCCACCCTGGCGGCGGCGCTGCTGGCGTCCGCCACCGCCGTCCACGCCCAGCAGCCGATGCCCGGCTACTCGCCCGCCGCCGCCGCGCGCCAGCGCCAGGTGGAGGCCGCCGTGGTCGCCGCGCCCAGCCCCGAGCGCGCGCGGGCGCACTCGCGCACGCTCAGCGCCGAGTCGCACGTGGCGGGGATGCCGGCGCAGGCGCGCAGCCGCGACTACGTGATCGACCAGATGCGGCGGATGGGGCTGGAGACGGAGGTGCGCCGGTACCGCGTCTACCTGCCGCACGCCACCTCGGTGCGCCTCTGGCGGGTCTCGCCCGACGCGCGCGAGCTGCCGCTGGCCGAACCCGCGGTGCCGGGCGACTCGACCTCGGCGCTCTGGCAGTACCCCACGGTGAACGGCAGCAGCGCGCCGGGCGACGTGCGCGGCGAGGTGGTCTACGTCAACTACGGGCTGGTGGAGGACTACGCGCGGCTCGACTCGCTGGGCGTGTCGGTGCGCGGGAAGATCGCGGTGGCGCGCTACGGCCGCAGCTTCCGCGGGATCAAGGCGCGCGAGGCCGAGCGGCACGGCGCGGTGGGGCTGGTCATCTACAGCGACCCGGCCGACGACGGCTACGTGCGCGGCGACGTCTACCCCGACGGGCCGATGCGCAACGAGCGCGGGGTGCAGCGCGGCAGCGTCTTCAACGGCAACGGCGACCCCTCCACCCCGCGCGGCCCGTCCGTCGAGGGCGCTCCGCGGCTCACGCGCGAGCAGATGGCGATCCCGCGCATCCCGGTGATCCCCGTCGGCTACGCGAACGCCGCCGAGCTGCTGCGCGGCGTGCGGGGAACCAGCGTGCCGCAGGCGTGGCAGGGCGGGCTCCCCTTCCGCTACCACGTGGGCCCCGGCCCGGTGGTCGCCCGCATCGCGGTGGAGACGGACGAGGCGACGGCGGCGTTCAAGGAGATCTGGAACACCTACGGCATCGTCCGCGGCACCGACCTCCCCGACCAGATGGTGCTGGTGGGCGGGCACCGCGACGCCTGGGGCCCCGGCGCGGCCGACAACGTGAGCGGCACGGCCAGCGTGCTGGAAGCCGCGCGCGCCGTGATGGAGCAGGTGCGGGCAGGCCACCGCCCGCGCCGCACGCTCGTCTTCGCGACGTGGGACGCGGAGGAATGGGGGCTGGTGGGGAGCACGGAGTACGTGGAGGACGACTCGGCGCGGCTGACGCGCGGCGCCGTCGCGTATCTCAACCAGGACGTGGCGGCGCAGGGGCCCAGCTTCGGCGGGGGCGGCTCGCCCAGCCTGCGCGCGACGCTGCGCGACGTGGCGCGGCTGGTGCCCGATCCCTCGGGGGAGGGGAGCGTGTACGAGGTGTGGCGGCGCCGCGCGCGCATCGCCGACACGGCGGAAGTGGAGATGGGGAACCCGGGCGGCGGGTCGGACTTCGCGGGCTTCTACAACCACCTGGGCGTGCCGGTGGCGGACTGGGGCTTTGGCGGCCCGGGCGGCGTGTACCACTCGCAGTACGACTCGTACGCGTGGATGAGCCGCTTCGGCGACCCCGGCTTCAGGCGCCACGCCGCCTCGGCCGCGGTGGGCGCGGCGATGCTGCTGCGGCTGGCCAACGCCGAGGTGTTGCCGTACGACTACGCCGAGTTCGCGCGCACCATGCGCGGCTACCTCCCCGGCCTGGAGGAGCCGCTGAAGGCGAAGGGATGGGACGGCGCCGCCGTCGCCCCGTTGCGGAGCGCGGTGGAGGCGATGGAGCGCGCGGCGCGTGACTTCGCCGGCGCGCGGGACGCGGCGCTGGCCGGCGGGGCGCTGCCGCGTGCGCGGGCGGACGCGGCGAACACCGCGCTGCTGCGCGTGGAGCGGGCGCTCACGCGGCCCGAGGGGCTGCGCGGGCGCGAGTGGTACCGCAACCTGATCTACGCGTCGGACCCGGACAACGGCTACGCGGACATGATCTTCCCCGGCGCCGCGACGGCCATGCGCCAGGGCGACCGCGCGCTCGCCGAGGCCGAGGTGGCCGACTTGGCGCGGCGCTTCACGGCGGCCACGCAGGCGCTGGTGGATGCCCGGGCGGCGCTGGGTGGCGCGGCCGCGGCACCGGGTGGATCCGGTGGGTGACGGGTCGAGCTGACCAGGCCGTCGAATCCGATCGATCGAAGACGAAGAGCCTCGCGCGGTGCGAGGCTCTTCGTCTTCCCTACCCACGCCAATCTTCGGCAGACGCCGGAGGATCGTGTGGCGGACGCGTCAGCGGGGCGGCGCGCCGGGTATGGCGATGAAGGTGTTGTGGAACGCGGCGATCTGCCAGCGCCCCTCGTCCTCGGTGAGCACCATGCTGTAGCGCGCCTGGTGGTCGCCCGCCACGGGGCCGGCCGGAACGGAGAGCGCGGCGTGCACGTGCGCCAGCGCCACGCCGGGTCGCAGCAGGCGCACCGATTCGACCGTGTAGCCCACCCGGCTGCCGGCGTAGGGGCCGCGGAGGATGAACTCGTGCCCCTGCGCGATGGCGTCGCGCCCGCGGGCGTGCATGCCGTAGACGTTCACGAAATCGGCGTCCTGGGCGAAGGGCTCGGCGAAGGCGTGGCCGTCGGGCGCGTTCCAGGCGTCTTGCAGCGCCTGCACCATCGCGGTGACCCGGCTGTGTGTCGTGGCGAGGGCGGTGTCGGTCATGATGGTATCGATGGATGGGGTGAGGCGGCGCCGGTCATCGTTCGAGCCTGAAGCCGGGATCGACGCGCGGGCGGCCGGCGGAGGTGGCGAGCGCCCAGCCGGTGGCGTACATCCAGCGCGTCATGCGGGTGAGCTTGGGGTAGCCGATCCGCTGCGCCTCGTCGCGCGGGGTGTGGTAGTCGGGGTGCGGGAGGGTGCTGTAGAAGATGGCGGGGATCCCGGCGCGCGCGTACGGCAGGTGGTCGCTGCGGAAGTACCAGAGCTCCGGGTGGGTGGGCCGGTCCCAGGTGCTGTCCACGACGAATTGCGATGCGCGCGTGTTGGCGTCGAGCGCCACCTGCACCAGGTCGCGGCTGTTGCGGTGCGGCGGCGACACGCCCAGCAGAGCCGCGGTGTCGGGGTGGTTGCGGCCGATCATGTCGGCGTTCAGCACGGCCACGATCGCCGCCCTGGGGACGGTGGGGTGCCGCACGTACCAGTGCGAGCCCAGCAGCCCGCGCTCCTCGGCCCCGTGCCACACGAACAGCGCCGTGCGCCGCCCCGGCTGCCGCGCGAAGGCCCGGCCGATGGCCAGCAGCGCCACGCTCCCCGTGGCGTTGTCGTCGGCGCCGTTCCAGGTGGAATCGGCGCCGGTGGGGTTCCACAGGCCGTCGTGGTCCTGGTGCGCGCTGAACAGCACGTAGTCGTTCTTCAGCCGACTGTCGGTCCCCGGCACCTGCGCGACCACGTTCACGGAGGGATAGGTGAAGCTCTCGGCCGACAGCGACGCGGTGAGCCGCTGGCCCTGCACCGCCGCGCCCGCCGTCCCTCCGCGAACCCAGACGACCGGCACGTACGGCTGCCGCGCCGGCTCCACCCCCGCCGAGTCGAGCTCGTAGCTGCCGCGCGCGTAGTAGGGCGCGAGGGCGTCGAAGGCGGTGTCGGCGACGCTGTCGGAGACCAGCACGATGGCGGCCGCGCCGTGCTGCCCCAGGTCGGCCACGCGCTTGCCCAGCGCGTCCCAGGTGTAGCGCCACGCCCACTGGCCCACGTCGCGCGGCGGCAGGGGGCGCGGGGGAACGAGCCGCGCCACGACCGCCTTGCCGCGCAGGTCCATCGCCGCGAGCTGCGCGCCGTCCGCCGTGCCCACCCACACCATCGGCGCGTCGACCGCGGCGTCGGTGGGGAAGAGGACCACGGCGTCGCGCCCCAGCGCCAGCGCGCGGGCGCCGAGGCTCACGCGGCTGCCGCCGGACATCCGCACGCGGCGCATGGGAAAGAACTGGAAGTACGTGCCGTCCTCGCCCGCGGGGAGCATCCCGGCCTGCCGCGCGCGCTCGGCCA
Source organism: Longimicrobium sp. (assembly GCA_035630095.1). Taxonomy (GTDB): domain Bacteria; phylum Gemmatimonadota; class Gemmatimonadetes; order Longimicrobiales; family Longimicrobiaceae; genus Longimicrobium. The sequence continues at coordinate 2,219 of DASQLJ010000544.1, read as the reverse complement.
GCCACGCCGAGGCGCGCAGCTCGTCCAGCGTGCCCGCCTCGCGGCCGCGGAAGGTGTCGGCCGCCAGCGCGGCGAGGTCGCGGCGCAGGTCGGCCTCGCGGATCGCGCTGAACGCGGGCGGCGGCGTGGCGGTGCCGCCGATCGCGGCTGGGATGTCGACCTGCGCGCCGAGCGGCGCGGCCAAGGCCAGGGCGAGTGCGAGCGCGGCGGACGGGAGCAGGCGGGCGTGGCGCATCGGGAATCGGGGCGGGTGAGGATGGGCGTGGTGGCGCGTGGCACGGCGACGACGGCAGATCAGAAGGTTGGGTTGGCGAGGCGGGCGGCACAAGGCGGTGCATGCGACGGGGCCCCCTCCCCGGCCCCCTCCCCGCGCTCCGCGGGCGCTCCGCGGGGGAGGGGTGAACGGCGGGGGCGAAGCTGCGCGCGCGGTGCGAGCGTCGTCGGAGGCGATGGATGGGGGTGCTTGCGCGGGAGAGCCGGGGGCCCGTTTTTGCAGCGGCGGGGCGGCTGCGGGAGGGGTGGTCGTGCAGGGTCGATCGTCGAGGAACGCCGCGGTTGCGTGAGGGATGCGCGCCCGGAGGGCCGGGAACGCGGCGGACCGCCCGCACGGCCGTTTCCGCCGAGACGAGGCCGGGGCGGGCCGCCGTGGGCCCGGCTGCGTTGGGCACGGCGGTATCGTGCCCTACGCAGCGCGCAGCCCGGCCCCGCGCAGCGGGGACACGCCCAGCCCCGGCAGTTCAGCCGTTCAGTGGTTTTCGCGAGATGTTTGGTCCCACCAATCGACCACACGGAATCACATGGCCAAGGCAGGCGAGGCGCTGGCGGGGCGGATCTCGCTGGACGAGCTGGAGCGCGCGATCCGCGGCGGCGAGATCGACACGGTGGTGAACGCCGTGACCGACATGCAGGGGCGGCTGATGGGGAAGCGCATCACCGGCGAGTTCTTCCTGGAGAACGGGCGCCACGGCACGCACTTCTGCACCTACCTGATGGCCACCGACATGGAGATGGCCACCCCGCCCGGCTACGCGCTGGCCAACTGGGAGAGCGGCTACGGCGACTGGCTGGCCGACCCCGACTGGAGCACCCTGCGCGCGATCCCCTGGCTGGAGAAGACGGCGCTGGTGATGTCGGACGCGAAGGACGAGGCGACGGGCGCGCTGATCCCGGTCGCGCCGCGCAGCATCCTGCGGCGCCAGGTGGAGCGCGCGGCGGAGATGGGCTACACGCCCAAGATGGCGAGCGAGCTGGAGTTCTACGTGCTGAAGGAGACGTACGAGGAGGCGGCGGAGAAGGGCTTCCAGGGGCTCACGCCGTTCGGCTGGTACAACGAGGACTACCATCTGCTGCAGGCCACCAAGGCCGAGCCGCTCTACCGCCGCTTCCGCAACGAGATGACGGCCGCCGGCGTGCCGATCGAGTTCAGCAAGGGCGAGGCGGCGCCGGGGCAGCACGAGGTGAACATCCGCTACGGCGACGCGCTGGAGGGCGCTGACCGCCACGCGCTGTTCAAGCACGGCGTGAAGGAGATGGCGTGGCAGAGCGGCCACGCGGTGACCTTCATGGCCAAGCCCGACCACCGCTGGACGGGGAACAGCGCCCACGTGCACCTGAGCCTGTGGGACGGGAACGGCGGGCGGAACCTTTTCCACGAGGAGGGCGCCGAGCCGTACGGGATGAGCCGGGCGATGCGGCACTTCCTGGGCGGGATGATGCACTGCGCGCGCGACCTGGCGTTCTTCATCGCGCCGTTCGTGAACAGCTACAAGCGCTACGCGGTGGCGAGCTGGGCGCCGGTGAACATCGTGTGGGGCCGCGACAACCGCACCTGCGGCTTTCGCGTGGTGGGCGGAGGATCGGCGCTGCGGGTGGAGAACCGCCTTCCCGGCGGCGACGCGAACCCGTACCTGGCGTACGCCGCGATCATCGGCGCGGGCCTGTACGGCATCGAGCACGAGATCGAGCCGCCGGCCGAGTTCCATGGCAACGCCTACACCTCCACCGGCCACCCCAAGGTCCCCCGCGCGCTGTGGGAGGCCGCCGAGCTGCTGGAAGAGAGCACCATCGCCCGCGAGATCTTCGGCGACGAGGTGGTGCAGCACTACGCCAACGCCGCGCGGGTGGAGCAGGGGACGTACGACGCGGTGGTCACGAGCTGGGAGCGGGAGAGGTACCTGGAGCGGGGGTGAGGCGCATGCGGCGGCGGCCCCCTCCCCCCG
>DASQLJ010000543.1:0-10280 GCA_035630095.1 Longimicrobium sp. | reverse complement strand
GCAACAACGACACGAAGTCCGCCTTCGCGGACTACAGGCGCTTTCGTAGCCGCGATGGTGGGGCACGCGATAGGCTTCGATCGAAATCGATACCTAAAGCGAAGGGCGGCATCCCCCGGTGGGTGCCGCCCTTCTCCGTGTCTACGCGACGGCGCTGCGCGTCAGCGGCACTCGCCGGACGAAGCCGACTTCCAGGTCATCGGGCTCTTGACCATGTAGCTGTACGACGGCGAGTAGCGCGACTGGATGGCGCTCACCTTCTGCCGCACGGTGAACTGCGAGGTGGTTTGATACCGGTACGCCTGCATCCCGCTGCACCCGGGGTTCACCCGCATGCCGCCGCTCAGCAGCCCCGGCGAGCATCCCGCGGTTCCGACTGCCGCCACCACCGCCAGCCATCTGCCGATCCTGCGCATCTCGCCCTCCGGGTTCCGGGTTCGCCGCCGCGCACGCGCGTGCGCCACTCCTACAACGCACGTGGCCCGCCACATCTTACACGCATTCCCGGTGCCGGGGAAGTTAATCGCCATCGACGGGTGAACCGGGCCGGAATCCGCGCGCAATCGGTCGATCCCGCGACCGCTCCGCATCCCCCGAAACGTGAAGGGCGGCCCCCGCCACGGGAGCCTCCCTTCGTCATCCGTCCAAACCGACGTGCCGGATCAGTCGCGGCCGGCGGTGCGCTGCGCGGCGAGGCGCAGGGCGTTGTACGCGTTCACCACGCCGCCCGCCACGGAGAGCTGCGTGAAGGCGCGGCGCTGCCCCTCGGCGCCCGGAAGCGCCACGGCCGCGGGGTACTTCGTGGCCGACTGGACGATGATCTCCTTCACGTCGGTCGCGGTGAGCGACGGGTAGTAGGCCATCAGCAGCGCCGCCAGCCCGCTCACGACCGGGGCGGCCATGCTGGTGCCCTGCAGCCGCCGGTACCCGTTGCCGGGAACGGTGCTCCAGATGCTCTCGCCGGGCGCGAACACGTCCACGCCGGTGCTGCTGTAGTTGCTGAAGCCCGCCGCCAGGTCGGTGACGGCCGGGGCCGAGGCGCCCACCTCGATCCAGTTGCGCGCGCCGCCGCTGGCCAGGAACGCCCGCGTCGGGAAGCTGGGCGAGGTGTCGAGGTTGCTCCCCTCGTTGCCGGCGGCGTGCACCATCAGCACGCCCTTGCCCTCGGCGTAGCGCACGGCCGCGTCCACCGCTTCCTTCTGCGGCGAGTGGGCCTTGCCGAAGCTCATGTTGATCACCTGCGCGCCGTTGTCGGCGGCGTAGCGGATGGCGTTGGCCACGTCCTTGTCGCGCTCGTCGCCGTCGGGCACGGTGCGCAGGATCATCAGCTTCACGGCGCCGCCGGCCACGCCGTCGAGCCCCACGCCGTTGCCGCGCACCGCGCCGATGATGCCGGCCACGTGCGTGCCGTGCGTGGCGTCGGGGCCGACGACCTCGGCGTTGCCGTAGCCGCGCTCGTTGAGGTTGGTGCTGTCGTCACCCACGATGGAGCGCGGGTTGAACGCGGGGTTCAGCCCGTACTGCAGGCGGTTCTCCACGTCGGCCTTGGCCTCGGCCAGCACCTCGGGGGTGAGGCCGCCGGCGGCGGCGCGCAGGTACACGGCGCGCGCCTGCTGCACGTCGGGCGCGGTGCTCTGCAGCGCCTGCACGCGCTCGGTGGTGACCGAGTCGCCGTTCAGCGCGCGCTTCAGCACGTCCACCATCGCCTGCATCCGCGGCTCGATCTGCTTGATCTGCGCCAGCTCGGCCGAGGCGTTGGCGCGGTCGGCGTCGAGCTTCCGCTTCACCTGCTGGTACAGGTCGTACTCGCGGCGGTCGGCGGCCGAGAGCGTGGCGGGGTTGGCGGTCTCGTACCTGGGCCGCAGGCGCGCGTAGATGCGCACCGACTCGTAGGTGTCCTGCGCCACGTCGCGCCCGTCGCGCCCGCCGATGAAGTCCCACCCGTGCACGTCGTCGACGTAGCCGTTGTTGTCGTCGTCCCTGCGGTTCCCGGCGACCTCGCGCGGGTTGGTCCACAGGTTGGCGGCCAGGTCGGGGTGGCTGATGTCCACGCCCGAGTCGATGATGGCCACGGTCACGGTGCGCGCCGGGCGGCGGCCGGTGAGCAGCTCGGCGTAGGCGCGCGCCAGGGCGATGCCGGGGACGCGGTCCTTCTCGGGGTCGAGCTGCCACCAGTTCTGGGGCGGCTCCACCGAGGTGGCGTCCTGCGGGGTCTCCTGCGCGGCCAGCGGCAGCGCCGGCGCCACCGCGAACGCCAGCGCGGGGACCAGGAGCAGACGAAGGGGCTTCATCGCGAATTTCGGGGAGGTTGAAGAAACGCCGCCACGCGGGCTCGCGCGGCGGCGTTCTCAGTACAGCACAGGGCGTGCGAGGGTTCCGGCAGGGTTTCTACCGGTCAGGCCGCACGTGCGACGAGCTTGTCGGTGTTCAGCACCGCGATCGGGATCACCTCGGTGCCGGCCGGCGAATACGCCGAGACAGTGAGAAAGTCGCTGACTGGTGGCGAATGCAGAAGCTCCATCGCCAACTCGCGAGACTCGGGCGTGAGGTCGTCGAGCCCGGAAAGCGGAAAGCTGCGCGGCCCGATCTCGCTTTGGTCCGTCAGTATGGAGAAATCGAGCAAGGTGATGCCGATCGCGCGACGATTCCGCTTGTCGACGCGCAGAAGGATGTGCTCGCTCAAGCTCAATCCGGTCGCACGTTCGCCTGGGCAAAAGGCGATGTAGAGCGTATCTGCGGGCTCGTCGTAGAGAATCTTGGGCTCGGCCATCTGGGTCACCGTACTTCCTTTGGATAAGCCGTGACGACGTAGTTGTTCGGGAAGGCCACGTCCTCGCCGCTCACCCCGAAGCGAAAGAGGACGACTGCTTCGATGTGTGTGCTGAAGTCCGGCAAATTCGGCACCCGCAGCAGATAATAATACTTCTGCGGATTCTGGGAATCCTGTGAGCGGCGCCCTTTGCGGATCGTCTCGCGAACTGTGGCTTCATCGTCCGTCATCTCCGGGTGACCCTCACAGATATGCTCCCACCGCTCGTCAGTGAGATAGATCGGGTTTCCCGCCGTATCCGTAACCGTCCACCGCCGCCCCTGTGGCATCGAGCTCCGTCACCTGTTGAACGATAATCGCCATCGTCCTCCAGGTCCAACATCTACTCCGTTCACCTCTGCGCAAGTCCTCCTACAGCACCGCCGCACCTGCCGCGCCACCGCCATCATCTTCGCGCATAACCGTGGCGCTCAGGTACCGCTGCGCGAACACGCGGGCGAAGCTGAAGCCCGCCACCTGCCAGAACCACACGCTGGTCGCCAGGAAGCCCACCCCGAGCGCCAGCAGCCCCGCGAACGAGAGCGCCAGCGCCGCGAGGGCGAACGCCCAGGCGCGCCAGTACGCGGCGCCGCCCTGCAGCGCGCGGCCGAGCGCACGCACCGGGTTGTAGATCTCCGCCACGTCGAAGTCGCGGCAGTAGTGCGTCATGTAGCCGGGGATGGCGAGCGTGGCCAGCACCAGCAGCCCCACCCCGCCGCCGATCACGTACGCCTTGCCGACCCGGTACCCCGCCGCGGCCAGCAGCAGGCCCGGCACGTAGTAGTACAGCATCCCGCCGAAGGTGATCAGCCCATGCTTGAGCAGCTCGGGCCAGCCGCGCCACGACGGCCACGCCGGCTCGCCGTGCAGCATGCGGTGCACCAGCATGATCCGGTGCCCCATGTTCAGCAGCCAGCCGACGAAGGGGATCAGCAGCAGCGCCGCGCCGATCAGCACCTCGCGGCGGCTCTCGCGACTCTGCAGCGGGAACGCGAACGCGGTGCGCAGGTCCTGCGGCGTCTGAAGGTCGATCTGCATTCAGTGGGGCTGGATGCGCTGAAGAGGCCAGCTGCGGGCAAGTCCCCGGGCGTATTTGCTCAGACTGGGCGAATATTGAGCACGCCGACCCGGAACAGGATCAATAGGAGCTTCGGCAGATCGAATTCCGGAAGCTCGTCTACGGTTAGATCTGCGTCGATCCGTACGGAATCTACGGAACCGTCGTCGAATCGAAAATCATTCCGTTCGATCCCGAACAGCGTGGTGCCGAACGCGAAGTTGTGGTGCGGCCCCAAACGAATCTCGCTTCCTCGCAGTCGCGCGGTCAATTGGTTATGCTGCCGCACACAGTCCACACCGGCATCGAGGTGGTAGCTAACCAACAGGTCCTTGTTCGCGGAGTTGGCGGCACCCACAGCGCTCCGGAGAATATCGCAGTGCGTTTTCCCCTCGATTGGGGCGAATTCGACCTGCAGAGATTCGTTTCCGTAACGGCGATCATGGTCTCCAACACCAATCTTGGAGTAACGCGCGCCATAGGTTAACAACTCCCAGTCGTCCCCCTGAAAGTCCAAGTCGCGTGAGCGACACTCGGCTTCGATGTGAGGCACCAACTCCGTGAACGGAATGCGAGTAGATATTCGCACGGCTTCAACCCATGGGAGATAGCTTTCGACTAGACGCACGGCGTGCTTTGAGGGCTGAAAAATGGCCTCGAAGTCTTCGGGGGTGAAGGAAAGCGCGTGGGTGTGGCCGAACTTTTCGTTGATTTGCTGGAGTATGTTATTCAGCGTTTCAGCAGAAGAAAGGTTGAAGCCCTGTAGCAAGCTGATCGGAGGGGCCAATCTGCCCAAATCCACTCCTCCGATGGCAACAGGGATCACCTGAACCCGCCGTCCATAGGAAAATCCGGCTTCAAAAAAGACCCACTGAGACGCTGCCGACGCCGGCGAGATGAACACAAACATTAGGCTCGCGCTCGTCAGTGCCTGTTCGATCTCACTCACCCAGTTGTGACCGAGCCGGATACTCTGTCCGTCGCTGGATAGAAATATATCGACGGCACCGCCAGTCTTCGCGAGCACTGCTGTCTTGAGCCGTTGAAGCACCACGCCATCTTTAGAGGAGTGGCTGAAGAATACGGTTCCCTTGCTCATCCGAGTCACATCGCGGTGAGAGAGTCCACGGCACTTGAAGGGTAATCACCAATAAGCATCCAGTCGGCTTATGTCATCCCCATCACTTCGTATAGCATCTCGTAGATACCCACCGGGTACAGCGGCGGGCCGCCGGGCGCGAAGTGGACCAGCGGCATCCACGTGGCCACCCACGCCGTGCCGTCGGACTCGGTCCAGCGCAGCTCGTCGGGCTCGTACAGCGCGGGATCGGCGAAACGGCCGAGGAACACGAAGACGATCTCGTGCCCCGGCCGGCCCTCGTAGGTGAAGATGTTCTCGAGCACGCCCAGCAGCCGCACCTCCGCCAGCTCGGCGCCCAGCTCCTCCATCACCTCGCGGCGGACGGCGTCGGCCGCGAGCTCGCCGAAGTCGATGCCGCCGCCCAGCGGGCCGTAGTACGATTCGCCCTTTCACCGAGTCGTGCGCGGCGCTCACCAGGACGTCGGCGCCGCGCCGCACCACGCAAACCGCTTTCGGACGGATGGCGGGGCGAAGAGGGTCTGTCACGATGATGCCAGCGAGGGTTGCGAGAAGCGGCGTGACCGGTGGGACGGAGAAGTTCGGCTGAATCCGGCGCAGGGACAAGGGAGGTCTGCGCATGCGGCGGCAGCCCCCTCCCCCCGGCCCCCTCCCCGCGCTCCGCGGGCGCTCCGCGGGGGAGGGGGAGAAGGCAACGGCAACGGCAACGACAAAGGTCGCGACGCGCGGAGAATTCGCCCGATCCACCTCTCCCGGGAGAGGTGGACGCCCTCAGGCGGCCGGAGAGGGCGCGGCGCGGCGGAACGCTTCGGACTCCATCGCGCCGAACGGCTACCCGCGTCGGCGGCCGCGGCGCGCGGGGGCGGGGGCCGGCGGCTCGGGCGGCTTCGGCGCGGGGACGCGGATGCGGGGCGGGGGCGGCAGGCGGACCTCCGCGGCCGGGAACGGCACCCAGCGCGACAGGAAGATGGCGGTGAGCTCGCGCCAGTGGTTGGGCATCCCCGGGATCGCCGGCTCGTCGTAGGGGCGGCCGGTGGCGAGCGTCACGTGGGGGACGCGCGGGAGCAGGCGCAGCACGGCCACCTCCATCCCCGTGGCCGCGTCGGTGTCGGGAAGGTAGACGTGGCCCGGATCGTTGGAGTCCGCCCCGTAGCCCTCGATCCCCAGCTGCGCCGCGACCTGGTGGAAGAGCGGCAGGTCGCGCGCGGCCACGTCGTAGTCCGCCGCGCGGCCGGCGGGGCGGCCGTTGCGATCCACGCGGTTGTGCCACGAGGTGAGCGTGGTGGTGGAGACGGCGCCCGGCCGCGACCGGCCCTGCTGGAAGATGAACGCCTGCCGCTCGGCCGCGCGCCAGGTTTCGCGGCGGCGGGCGCGGACGCCGCGCGCCGCCAGCTCGCGCTCGAAGCGCATCAGCCGCGTGGCGAAGATCGGGTCGAGCAGCTCCATCTCGCGGTGCACGGCATTGGCCTGCGGGCCGTGGCGGGTGCGCAGCACGCGCCACTCCCACTGCTCGTAGCTCTCGCCCAGCGCCGGGTGCGGCATCCCCGGAACGCCCACCACGTGCGTCCCCGGCTGCGGCGTCCGCGGCTGGTAGACCGGCACGTCCAGGTACGACAGCAGCCCGAAGCGCCCCGGCCCGCGCGCGCCGTATCTGCAGCGCAGCTCGGCGGGTGTGGGGTTGCGCCCCAGCCTGGTGATGTCGCGGACGCTGCACCCCTCCATCCCCGGCGCCGCCGTTGCCGGCAGCGTCCCCGGCGGCCGCGTGATGGAGCCGGCGGCAGGCGGCGGCGTGGCCGGCCGCCCCGCGAGGGACGGCTGACCGGGCGCCGGCGTCTGCGGACTCGTGGTGGCCGGCGCCTCTGCCGCGGGCCTGCCGAGCAGACGGGGCGCGGGCCTTGACGTTTGCGCGGCGAGCGGCGCGGCGCAGAGCAGGGGGAGTGCGGTGCGTAGAACGAGCTTCACGTCTGGCTGCGGCGGTGTGGCGACGGCGTTGGGGGATGGATGCCGGGTGATACTCTCATCCGGGCGTGGATGTGCCCTGTCGGCTCGATGCGGTCATCTCCATGCGAAAGGCGGATGAATCCGCGGCTGGAACAATGGGAAGCCTCGCAAACGGCGCGAGGCTGGGGCGGCGGCACCGGCGTGGTGTGCAGCCGGCGGCGCGCGCCGATCTCCGGTGAGCAGTCCGCGACGGCGGACTTCGTGTGGTTGTTGGCGCGGTGGCGCGGTTTCAACCGCCGGACCCGCCGAGGGAAAGCCCGGTGGCAGTCGACCGGTCCAGTCCCAATCCCCCGCCCTTCCCTTGACTTCCCCCGGCCCCGGGCGGACAATACGCATCACCTCTCACCATCTACACTCGCAGCCCCGCGCCCCATGACCGCACCCGCGGCCGACCCGCCGTGCGCGCCCCGCACCCCGCTGACGCCGACGCGCGGCGGGCGAGCGGAGCGGGCGTGAAGGAACGCCTCTCCACCCTCCCCGATCCGCGGCGGCTGCTTTCGTGGCTGTACCTGGGGCGCGCCACGCTGGCCGCGGGCGTGTTCGTGGCCGCCGTGTGGGCGTGGCAGGACGCGCCCCCGCAGACCACGCTCGCCGCCACGCTGATGCTGGTGGCCACCTTTGCGTTCACCACGGGTTCGGCGTGGTGGACGCACCTGCGCAACCGGCAGATGGGGCGCGGCGCGCTGTACATGCAGGTGGTGTTCGATGCGCTGCTGGTGACCGGCTGCGTGCACCTGACCGGCGGAAAGCTCAGCAGCTTCGCACCGCTGTACGTGCTGGTGATCGTGGAGGCGGCGGTGCTCCTCCCCATGGTGGGGGGGATCCTGATCGGCGTGCTGGTGAGCCTGCTCTACACCGCCGACGTGATGTGGAGCGCGCACGGGCTGGACGCGTCGGTGGTGCTGCAGGGGGCGCTGTTCACCACCGTGGCGCTGGTCACCGGCTACCTGGGCGACCGGCTGCGCCAGACCGGTGCCGTGCTGGGGCGGGTGGAGACCGAGCTGCGCCAGCTTCGCCTGAGCACCGACGACGTGCTGGCCAGCATCGCCACCGGCATCCTCACCGTGGACGCCCGCGGCTGCCTCGCCTACCTCAACGGCGCCGGCGCCGAGCTCCTCTCGCTGGACCCGGCGCGCTGGATGGGCCAGCCCGCGCTGGACGAGCTGGAGCACCGCGCGCCCGGGCTGGGCCGCGTGATCCGCGAGACGGTGGAGCGCCACGAGCCGGTGCGCCGCTTCGAGACCGGCGAGCAGGACGACGGCACCGTGTTCGGGGTGAGCACCACGCTGGTGGCCGGCACCGACCCGCCCTCGGTCACCGCCGTGTTCCAGGACATTACCGAGCGCAAGCGGCTGGAGGCGCTGCGCCGCCGCGCCGAGCGGCTGGAGGCGGTGGCCGAGCTCAGCGCCTCGCTGGCGCACGAGATCAAGAACCCGCTCGCCTCCATCCGCAGCGCCACCGAGCAGCTCGCGCTGGACGGCGTGGACGCGGAGGACCGCACGGTGCTGCGCGAGCTGGTGGTGCGCGAGAGCGACCGGCTGTCGCGGCTGCTCACCGAGTTCCTCGACTTCGCCCGCGTGCGCGTGCGCAGCCCCGAGCCGCTGCACGTGGGCGGGCTGATCAAGGTGGCGCTCGACGTGGTGCGCGCCCACCCGCACGCCGAGGGGCGCGAGCTGCGCTTCGAGGTGGACGTGAGCGCCGCGGGCGCCGTGGTGATGGGCGACGAGGACCTGCTGCACCGCGCGGTGCTGAACCTGGCGCTGAACGCGGTGCAGTGGGCCGGCGCGCCGGGAGCGGTGGAGGTGGCGCTGGACGTGGTGGAGAGCGAGATTCTGTCACCGGCGCTCGACTACACCCGCGCCGTGCGCATCCGGGTGAGCGACACCGGCCCGGGCGTGCCCGAGGAAGACCGCGAGCACGTGTTCGACCCGTTCTTCACCCTGCGCCCGGGGGGAACGGGGCTGGGGCTGGCGCTGGTGCAGCGCGCCGCCGAGGCCCACGCCGGCGCCGTGTTCGTGGACGAGCCGGGCCCGGGGTGGGGCTCCACCTTCACCCTGTACCTCCCCGAGACCGAGGAGAACGGCGACGGGGTGCAGACCCTGGACCACGAAGAAGAGGCCGCGACGTGGGCGACCCCAAGATCCTGATCGTAGACGACGAGACCGCCATCCTGGACACCCTGCGCATCCTGCTGAAGCGCGAGGGGTTCCAGGTGGACACGGCCGTGGGCGGGCAGCAGGGGATCGACCGGATGAACGAGGCCAAGCCCGACGTGGTGCTCACCGACGTGCGCATGCCGGGGGTGGGCGGCCTGGAGGTGCTGCTGGCCGCGCGCGACGTGGACGCGAACATGCCGGTGATCCTGATGACCGCCCAGGCGTCGCTGCAGACGGCGATCCGCGCGGTGAACGAGGGCGCCTACTACTACATCCAGAAGCCGTTCGCCAACGACGAGCTGGTGGCCATCGTGCGGCGCGCGGCCGAGAGCCGGCAGCTCAAGCGCGAGAACCAGGCGCTGCGCACCGAGATCCGCCGCCGCGAGCGCGGCGACGCGGTGCGCCCGATCGGCCGCAGCAAGAGCTTCCTCGACGCGCTGAAGCTGGCGGAGACGGTGGGCCCCACCGACAGCACCGTGCTGATCTCGGGGAACTCGGGGACGGGGAAGGAGGTGCTGGCGCACTACATCCACGAGATGTCGAACCGCGCCGACGGGCCCTTCGTGTCCATCAACTGCGGCGCGCTCCCCGAGAACCTGCTGGAGAGCGAGCTGTTCGGGCACGTGCGCGGCTCGTTCACGGGCGCCGTGCGCGACAAGCAGGGGCTGTTCGTGGCGGCGAAGGGGGGCACCTTCTTCCTGGACGAGGTGGGCGAGATGTCGCCGGCCACGCAGGTGAAGCTGCTGCGCGTGCTGCAGGAACGCGAGGTGATCCCGGTGGGCGCCACCGAGGCGCTGCCGGTGGACGTGCGCATCATCGCCGCCACCAACCGCGACCTGGACGAGGAGATCCGCCGCGGCGGCTTCCGCAGCGACCTCTTCTACCGCCTGAACGTGATCACGCTGCACCTGCCGCCGCTGTCGGAGCGGCCGGACGACGTGGCGCTGCTGGCCGAGCACTTCGTGAACCGCCTGCGCGCCACCCGCGGCCGCGAGCTGCGCATCACCCCCGAGACGATGGAGGTGCTGCAAGGCTACGACTGGCCGGGCAACGTGCGCGAGCTGGAGAACGCCCTGGAGCGCGCCGCGGTGATGACGCCGGGCGAGGACATCCTCCCCTCCGCCCTCCCCGCGCGCATCATGGAGCGGGCGCCGCAGC
>DASQLJ010000542.1:0-12516 GCA_035630095.1 Longimicrobium sp. | reverse complement strand
GGGGTCGTGCTCCCACCGGCGCGCCGCCACCAGCCCCTGGTACCGCGGCTTCGAAACCGCCGCCATCCGGTTGCCCCGCTTCTGTTTGCGTGCCGTGCGGCGCCGGGGGCCGCGGAAGTGCCGATACGAGCTACGCAACGGGCGTACCCCGCACGGAACCCGGGCGCGGCGGCCGGGTAGCTGTTTATGCTGGAAACCGGTCCCCGCCGTCCTCGCGCTCTCCGTCCCGGGCGTGACGCAGGCCACCGCGGCCACGTCGAACCCTCCCGAGACGCCCCGAACACCCCACCGCGCGAGCTGCGGGAACCCCCAATCCCCGAGGTGCCAGATGCAACGGATCCACGCGGCCGGCCTGACGGTGCTGGCGGCGATCGCGCTGGGCGCGGCGCCGCTGCGTGCCGGGCAGGAATGGACTCCGCCGTCGCGGCAGATGCCCGCGATGCCGGCGGCGGGCGACCTGGACGGAGGCTGGAAGGGTTCGCTGGGCGGATGGTTCGCCGGCCTGGGCGTGCCGGTGCAGGAGATGCGCGCGCAGGGCGAGGGCGGCGGCGCGCGGCCGCGCTTCGTGCGCTTCGTGAACAGCATGCGCCCGGTGCAGCAGTGGAGCGACCGCAACGGCGACGGCCGCGCGGACATGATCGAGGTGTACCGCGAGGGCGGGCTGATCTACCAGCTCGTGGACGCCGACTACGACGGCCGCGCGAACTCCCTGCGCGCCTTCAGCGGCGGCTCGCTGAGCCGCGAAGAGCGCTACTGACGCACCCCGCCCCGGGGCCGCCGGTCTCACCGACGTGAGCGACCCCGAGCTGCTCGCGCTGTACCGTTCCACCACCTGGAGCGTGGATGCACCGGGCGGCCGGCTCCCCGTCCGCCCGGGCGGCGCCGCACCGCCCGCGCTACGCCCGTCGGCGATCGTCACCGCCTTCAATCCCGCCTCGCGCCGTTTTTCGCCCGAAGCAAACCGGCGCGCGGACGACGCCCTGCGCGCGCGAATCGCCGCGCTGCGGCTCGCGTCCTGGCCCACGCTCGCCCACGGCACCGGCTCCGACGCCGCTTCGGCGGCGGCGTGGGACGAGCCGGGCTGGTGCCTGCCGGGGGACACGCGCGAGATTGCCGTGGCCCTGGGCCGCGACTTCGGCCAGAACGCGATCGTGTGGATCGATGCCGAAGGCGCGGTGACGATGGTCTGCAGTCGCGAGGGGTTCTGCGGGGCGCGGGTCGGCCAGGTGGTGGGGTAGGGAACCTCGCGGGCCGGGAAGGTCCGGGTCCGCGGAGAACCGCACGACAGGATCCAAGCGTTCGACGGACCACGGGTAGGCCGCGGCGCCGCGCCCTCTCCGGCCGGCTCAGGCCGTCCACCTCTCCCGTTCCGGGAGAGGTTGCTCGGGCGGCACCCGGCGCGCGGATGTTCTTTCGCTCGCATGCTTGCAGGGCAGGCCCGTGGCGCGGCATGCCTCCCTCTCCCGTTCCGGGAGAGGGGAGCGCTCTCAGGCGCGGGGAGAGGGCCACGCGGGGCCCGAGGAAACGCACCGACGCGTGAGGGATGCGCGCCCGGAGGGCCGGGACGGCGGCGGCCAGGGCGCTGAACCATCAGCGGCGACGGAGGTTGCGGCCGACGCTGGCCCGGCGCCGTTGGGCACGGCGGTATCGTGCCCTACGGCGCGCGCAGCCCGTTTCGGCGCCTAGGCGCCGAACACGCCCAAATCCTGCAGTCGAATCCGTTCAGCAACTCACGAATCCAAAGAATCTTCTCGGGATATCAGCCGGAATGCTCGTCAAGCACCGCATGAGCGCGGACGTGAAGTCCGTGCAGCCGGGCGACTCGCTCGCCCACGCGCTCCGCCTCACGCGCGAGCACCGCATCCGCCACCTCCCGGTCGTGCAGGACGGCGAGCTGGCGGGGATCGTCTCCGACCGCGACATCCGCACCGCCATGCCGTCGCCGCTGACGGTGGCCGACGCCGACCGCGCCGCTTTCCTGGAGCGCACGCCGGTGGAGGAGGTGATGACGCGCGAGGTGATCACCGCCGGGCTCCTGGACACGGTGGAGGACGCGGCCAAGCTGCTCTGCCGCCACCGGATCGGCTCGCTGCCGGTGGTGGACGCGCACGGCCGCCTGCTGGGGATGCTCACCGAGACCGGCGTGCTCACCGCCTTCCCCGAGGTGTTCTCCTCCAGCGGCCCCTCGTCGCGGCTGGAGGTGCTGATCCCCGACCGGCCGGGCGAGCTGGCCCGCGCGCTGGCGATCGTGGGCGGCGACCTGAAGCTGAACGTCACCAGCCTGATGGTGCAGCCGCGGGGGGAGGAGGGGGGGAAGACGACCATCTTCCACCTGGCCACGATCGACCCGCGCGAGGCGATCGAGGCGCTGGAGCGCGCCGGCTTCACCGTGGGCTGGCCGTCGCTGGAAGCCGACCTGCGCCGGGGGATGGAGCCGTGAGCGGGCACCGCACGGCGCTGATCTGGGACCCCTCGGTCACCGGCTACTTCTTCCGCCCCGACCACCCGTTCAACCCCAAGCGGCTGGAGCTCACCGTCTCGCTGATCGAGGCGATGGGGCTGGCCGGCGGCCCCGACACCCCGATCGTGGCCCCCCGCCAGGCGACCGACGCCGAGCTGCTGCGCGTCCACTCCGCCGAGTATGTCGAGGCGGTGAAGCGCTTCAGCCGGCCGGGCGCGGACACGTCGGACGCGTTCAGGTACGGCCTGGGCACCGACGACACGCCGGTGTTCCCGGGGATGCACGAGATGACGGCGCTGGTGTGCGGCGGCACCATCCAGGCGGCCGAGATGGTGATGGCGGGGGAGGTCACGCGCGCCTTCAACATCTGCGGCGGGCTGCACCACGCGCACCGCGGCCGGGGCTCGGGGTTCTGCGTGTACAGCGACCTGGCCGCGGCGATCGCCTGGATCCGCGAGGCCCACGGGTCGCGGGTGATGTACATCGACTACGACGCGCACCACGGTGACGGGGTGCAGGGGATCTTCTACGGCGATCCCGAGGTACTGACGCTATCCATCCACGAGAGCGGCCGCTACCTGTTTCCCGGCACCGGGTTCGTCGACGAGCTCGGCGCGGGCGAGGGCTACGGCTACTCGCTGAACCTGCCGCTGGAGGCGTTCACCGAGGACGGCTCCTGGCTCGCGATCCAGGAGCGGCTGATCGCCGAGGTGGCCGAGGCCTTCCGCCCCGACGTGATCGTGCTGCAGAACGGCTGCGACGGCCACCTGAACGACCCGCTCACCCACCTGCGCGCCAGCACCCGCCTGTACGAGGAGACGGTGCGCCAGGTGTGCGGCCTGGCCGACCGGCTGTGCGGCGGCCGCGTGGTGGCCACCGGCGGCGGCGGCTACGCGGTGTGGACGGTGGTGCCGCGCGCGTGGACGCTGGCGTGGGCCGCGCTCTCGGGGCAGCACGCGCCCGACGCCATTCCGCGCGAGTGGCTGGAGCGCTGGCAGGGCGAGAGCCCCGAGCTCCTCCCCGAGCGCCTGCGCGACGCGCAGGAGGGGTGGCCCGCGGTGCCCCGCCGCGCCGAGATCGAGGCCACCAACCGCCGCACCTTCGAATCGCTGCGCCGCCAGGCGTACCCGCTGCTGCGCGGGTACGGGCTGGGCTTCTGATGCCCGCGCTCGCCGACGCCCCGAGGGTGCCCGCCGTGGTCTTCCCCATCCCCGCCCACCTGCTGGACAAGGAAGGACGGATGTTCACCGTCCGCGCGCTGGCGCCGGCCGACCGGCCCGCGCTGGAACAGTTCTACGATAATTTCGACCCGAAGCGCGCGGCGCAGGGGCTGCCGCCGATGGGGCTCGCCCGCATCCAGCGCTGGCTGGACGGCGTGCTCCCCAACGGCAGCCACCTGGTGGTGGAGCGCGACGGCGCGATCGTGGGCCACGCGATGCTCCTCCCCACCGAGCGCCCCGGCGTGAACGAGTACGCCATCTTCCTGGCGCAGGAGGTGCGCGGCCAGGGCGTGGGCACGCAGGTGAACCGCGTGTCGGTGGAATTGGCGCGCACGCTGGACCTGCGCGGCCTCTGGCTCTCGGTGGAGCCGCTCAACCGGCCCGCGCTGCGCAGCTACGAGAAGGCCGGCTTCCGCTTCGTCCCCGGCACCATCTACTCGCCCGAGATCGAGATGGAGATGGCGCTGTAGGGGCGTTCGCCCAATCGTTTCGCGCGCTTGTAGGGTTTCGGTTCCGCACTATATTCCTCCGTCGACGCACCACCCCCCTGATCGTTCGTTCCCGCTTCGGAGGCCCCTTGGGCGACACGCAGGCACTGCGAAAGGCCCGCGGAGCGTTTTTCACGCCGCCCGTGCTCAGCCGATTCATCGTGGATTGGGCCGTGCGGACGCCGCGGGATCGCGTGCTGGAGCCGTCGTGCGGCGATGCCGGCTTCCTGGTCGCGGCGGCAGAGCGCCTTCGTCTGCTTGGCAACGTCGGCGCCGGGCGCGTTGATGGCCTGCACGGCGTGGAACTGCACGCGGCGAGCGCCGCCGCCGCCGCCGAGCGCCTGCACGCGATCGGCGCCACGGCGGAGATCGAGGTGGGCGACTTCTTCGATGTCGCTGCCAGCGCCGGGTTCGACGCCGTGGTGGGGAACCCGCCTTACGTCCGCTACCAGAGCTTCACCGGTTCCGCCCGGCGGAAAGGGCTGGAGGCCGCCCTTGCCGCGGGTGTACGGCTCACGGGGCTGGCGAGCACCTGGGCCGCGTTCACCGTGCACGCCAGCCGTTTTCTCACGGTTGACGGGCGACTCGGGCTGGTTCTTCCGGCCGAGTTGCTGACGGTCAACTACGCGGCGCCCGTTCGCGATTTCCTCCTTCGCCGCTTTGCGCGCGTGCGATTGATCGCGTTCCACGAGCGGGTCTTTCCAGGAGTTCTGGAGGAGGTCGTTCTCCTGCTGGCGGAAGGGAGTGGCGGAGCGGCCGGGTTCGAAGTGGTTCACGTGCGGGACGTCGCGGCACTCGAAGCGTCAGGTCCCCTGGTGGAGCAGGAACGGTCTCCAGCCTGGAGCCCCACGAAGCGGAGCGGGAAGTGGAGCCCGGCGCTGGTGGATACCGGTTTGCTCGTGGATCACGATGCCCTTGCCGACGACGGCAGCTTCTTGCCGCTGGCACACTGGGGCGAGGTGTACCTGGGCAGCGTCACCGGGGCAAACGACTACTTCGCCCTGACCCAGGCCGATGTAGCGGCGCTCGGCATCGCTTCCGCGGAGCTGCTGCCGATTTCGCCCCCGGGTTCCCGCCACCTTCGCGGCATCAGCTTCAACCGGGCAGATTGGGATGCGGCTGTCGCCGCCGGGGGGCGCGGGTTCCTGTTCCGTCCCGGGGCCGACGATCCGTCGCCCGAGGCCCTGCGCTACATAGCGGCTGGCGAGCAGCGGGAGATTCACACGGCGTACAAGTGCCGGGTGCGGCGGCCGTGGTGGCGAGTGCCGCTGGTGCGTGCGCCGGATCTCTTCCTGACCTACATGAATCACCGTTACCCGAGGCTGGTATCGAACGAGGCGGGTGTGCACCACCTGAACTCGGTTCACGGTGTGAGGCTTCGCGCCGGTATCGAGGGTGTCGGACGCGAACTGCTTCCCCTGGCACACTTAAACTCGCTGTCCCTGCTCTCGGCCGAGGTGGTCGGACGTGCGTATGGCGGTGGGATGCTGAAGCTGGAGCCGCGCGAAGCCGTTCGCTGGCTTGCTCCGTCGCCTGAGCTGGTAAACGCGGCCACTGCGCCGCTCCGGGCGCTGCGGGCCGCGCTCGAAGGCGCACCCGACCGCGCCATGGAGGACGTGATCTCCGCGGTGGATGACATCCTGCTCAGCGATGCACTTGGGCTCGCCGGGTCTGGGCTGTCCCGCATTCGCGAGGCACGACGCCAGATGATCTCACGCCGAACCGCACGTTCAGGAAAGGCCCGTGCCGCCCACTGACGATCTGCTCCTGGGTGCGGTGCGGGAGCTCGGGCCCAAGTCGTCCGAAACTTCGACGCAAGCTGAAAAGAAGCGCTATTCCGAGCGCCTTTCGCAACTCGTTGCGTTCAACCTGGCCGCGGAGCTGAGACGGCGCGGTCTGGCCGGCTCTCTCCCCGACCGCGAACGGAAATCGGGTTCGGAAAGGCGGATGGCTGGCGGAATCGGTGCCAAGAAGGTCGACGTCACGTGGGCGACGGAAGAGGCGGGACTGATCTTCGCGATCTCGGTCAAGTCCTCCAGAACGCGCATCACCGGCTCAAGCTGTTCACTGGCCGACAGGATCCAGCCGGCCGCGACGAGCAGTACGAGCGAATGTACCTGTTCGTTCTCTCGGCCGACCCTGCCGCACCGCGGGTTGCAGCCTACGAGGTCGGCAAGCCCGAGATTCCGCTTTCGATCACGGAAATTCTGGATGAACTGCTGCAGCTGGTAGCGGACCGCAACCCCGACTTTTACGAGTACGTTGACGGCAGCCTCGTTCGGGCACGATGACGATGGGGTGGGGTGACAGGTGCTGGAACGCCCGCCTCTCCGTTGCGGAGGGGCGGGCGTTGCGCGTATGCTGGCCCGTGTTTTGATTTGCGCGGGGTGAGCGATTTCCGATCCGCAGTCCGCACCTCCACGAAGCGGGGAGCACCTTGAGGAAGCATCTGTACGGCGCGGCGCTGTTCGGCGCCGCCGTGTTCTCGGCCTGCGCGCCGGTGGGCGAGCCGCTGGTGGCCCCGGTGCCGCGCGGCGCCGCGGCCGACACCGCCCCGCGCCCGCTGGTGGCGCCGATCCCGGTGATCCCCGAGTTCCAGGCCGCCATCCGCCGCGGCACCCGCAGCGAGACGGGGGCCCCCGGCGCGCGCTACTGGCAGAACCGCGTGCGCTACAGCATCGAGGCGAACGTGGCGCCCGACTCGCTGCGCCTGTCGGGGCGCGAGCGCGTGACCTACGTGAACAACTCGCCCGACGCGCTGCGCTTCGTGGTGCTGAACCTGTACCAGAACCTGTTCCGGCAGGTGACGGGCGGGCTGAACCTGACGCGCGTGGCCGCACAGGGGCAGACGCTCACCCGCCTGCAGGCGGCGCAGATCGAGCAGAACCTGGCCGCCGTGAACACCGTGGCCGGGTGGTACGAGAACGGCACCCTCGGGCGCCTGTACCTGCCGCGGCCGCTGGCCAGCGGCGACAGCGCGGTGTTCGAGTTCGAGTGGAACTTCCGCATCCCTCCCAGCACCGCGCCCCGCACCGGGTTCGAGGACGCGCTGGGCGGCCGGGTGCTGCAGGTGGCGCAGTGGTACCCGCAGATCGCCGTGTACGACGACGTCTTCGGGCCGGACGTGACGCCGTACATCGGCCAGGGCGAGTTCCACCTGGACTACGGCGACTTCGACTACGCCATCACCGCGCCCACGGGGTGGCTGGTGGCGGGGACGGGCACGCTGCAGAACCCCGAGCAGGTGCTCACCCCCGAGGTGCGCCAGCGCCTCGCCCAGGCGATGCAGGGCGACTCGCCGGTGCGCGTGGTGGGGCAGCAGAACATCGGCCGGGGGACGCTGCCGGGGACGAACGGGCGGGTGACCTGGCGCTACAGCGCGCGCGACGTGCGCGACATCGCCTTCGCCAGCAGCAACCGCTACTACTGGGACGCCACCCGCGGCGCCATCGCGCAGCCCGGCGGCGGGGTGAAGCACATCCCCGTCCATTCCTTCTTCCGCCCGGGCGCGCCGTTCTGGGAGAACGCCATCCGCCACGGCGACCAGGCGATCGAGTACCTGAGCCGCGAGCAGTCGCCGTACATCTACCCCCAGATCACGGTGACCGAGGGGCCGGTGTACGGGATGGAGTACCCGATGATCGTGTTCGTGGGCCGGCCCACGGAGAGCGAGAAGTCGCTCTACGAGGTGGTGGCGCACGAGGTGGGGCACGAGTGGTTCCCCATGATGGTGGGGCAGGACGAGGCGTTCGCGGCGTGGATGGACGAGGGGGTCAACACCTACCAGGAGGCGCTGGCCTTCAACGACTACTGGCGGGGGACCGACCACTGGGTGGAGCCGCGCAACGCCTACCTCGCGGTCGCCGGCACCCGCGCCGACGCGCCGCTGATGCGCAACGCCGACCAGCTCGACAACCAGCAGACGGGGATCGCCGGCTACTACAAGCCGGGCACGGTGGTCCGCTCGCTGCGGGCGGTGCTGGGCGACAGCGTGTTCCACGCGGCGATGCGCACCTACATCCGCGAGTGGACGCTGAAGCGGCCGTATCCGTGGGACTTCTTCAACACCTTCGAGCGGGTGTCGGGGCGCAACCTGGACTGGTTCTTCAACCCCTGGTTCTTCACCAACGCCACGCTCGACCTGGCGCTGGGCACGGTGACGCCCGCCGCCGGCAGCGTGTCGGTGACGGTGCGCGACCTGGGGCAGATCCCCGCGCCGGCGTTCCTGGTGGTGACCACCGACGCCGGCGTGGTGCGGCACACGATCCCCGTGGAGCGCTTCCTGAGCCCGTCCAACACGCGCTCGGTGACGGTGAGCATCCCCGTGCAGGGCCGGGTGACGCGCGTGGAGTTGGACCCGGAGCAGCTCTTCGCGGACGTGAACCGCGGCAACAACCTCTGGCGCGGCCAGTAGATACGGGCGCAGGTGGACGATGAAGGGCGGCTCCGAGGCGGGGCCGCCCTTCGCGCGTCGTAATTGCCGCGATGCCTCGGGATGTCGGCCGAAACGCCGTCGCTGCGCGAAACCTGCGTCTGCTCGGGGATGCGAAGGATCTGACGGCGTATGTCGGAGACATGGAGCGGGCGTCTTTGCGGCGGCCGGCGGCCCCCTCCCCCGGCCCCTCCCCGCGCTCCGCGGGGGAGGGGAGAACTACAACGGCTTGGTCTGCGGCACTCATCGCCGCGGGTCGAATAACGTTGGGCACTCTGTTCTCGGAGATGTATGAACGTGCGGAAGATCGTTGTGGTGGCGTTGCTGGCGGGGTGCGCGCCGGGCACGCGCGCGGTGCCGGCGGACGCGCCCGCGAACGTGGCGGCGGACTCGCTGCGGCGACCGAGCGTGCGGCCGGTGCCCACGTCCGAGGGGTTCGCGCGCGGGCTGGCGGCGGGGACGCGCACGGCCACCGGCGCGCCGGGGCCGCGCTACTGGCAGCAGGGCGTGGCCTACCGCATCCGCGCCGAGCTGGACCCGGCGAGCGCGCTGCTGCGCGGCAGCGAGCGCATCGTCTACCGCAACCGCTCGCCCGACACGCTGGGCAGCATCGTCCTCAACCTGTACCAGAACGTCTTCACCGAGACGGCGCGGCGGAACCGCGTGGCGCCCAACACCGGCGGCGTGACGCTGGACCGCGTGGCGGTGCAGGGGACCACGCTCGCCGCCGTCCCCGCGGCGCGGATCGGCGTGGTGCGGCAGGTGGAGCGGCCCGCCGCCGGCTACGCGGTGGAGGGCACGCTGGCGCGGCTGGTGCTGCCGCGGCCGCTGGTCCCCGGCGACAGCGCGGTGCTGGAGATCGACTGGCACCACAAGGTTCCGCCCGCGCCCACCTTCCGCACCGGGTGGGAGGACGCGCTGGGCGGCCGGGCGCTGGTGGTGGCGCAGTGGTATCCCCAGGTGGCCACCTACGACGACCTGAACGGGTGGGATGCCACGCCGTACCTGGGCGACGGCGAGTTCTACCTGGACTACGGCGACTTCGACGTGGAGCTGATGCTCCCCGCCGGCTGGATCGTGGGCGCCACGGGAACGCTGGCGAACGCCGCGGAGGTGCTCTCGCCGCAGACGCGCGACCGGCTGGCGCGCGCCGCCGGGTCCGACAGCGTGGTGCGGGTCGTCGCCGCCGCCGACCTCGCGTCGGGGGCGGCGCTGGCGCGGGGGGCGGGGGGGCGGCTGACCTGGCGCTTCAACGCGCGCAACGTGCGCGACTTCGCCTTCGCGACGTCGGACAGGTACCTGTGGGACGCGGCTCGGGCGACGGTGGCCGACTCGGCGGGCGGGCAGCGCGCTGTCGCGGTCCACGCGCTGTACCGCGCGGGCGCGCCGGGGTGGGAGCGCGCGTGGCGCTACGGGCAGCACGCCATCGGCTACTTCAGCCGGATGATCCAGCCGTACGCGTACGAGCAGGCGACGATCGCCGAGGGGCCGGTCTCCGGTATGGAGTACCCGATGCTCGTCTTCATCCACCGGCCCACCGACCCCGCCGCGCTCGAGGCGGTGATCGCGCACGAGCTGGGGCACGAGTGGTTCCCGATGGTAGTGGGCAGCGACGAGGCGCGCCACGCCTGGATGGACGAGGGGGTGACGACGTTCATCGAGGACCGCGCGCACGAGGACTTCTTCCCCGGCGCGCGCGCGGCCGAGGCCACGCGCAACGCCTATCTCGCCGTCGCCGGGCGCGACACCGAGGTGCCGCTGATGCGCCACACCGACCTGGTGTCGCCCTACGGCGCGCGGACGGTGGCGGCGTACAGCAAGCCGGCGGCGGTGCTGGTCGCGCTCCGCAACGTGCTGGGCAACAACACCTTCGACCGGGCGCTGCGCGAGTACGCCGCGGCGTGGAGCTTCCGCCATCCCACGCCGTGGGACTTCTTCAACACCTTCGAGCGGGTGGCCGGGCGCGACCTCGACTGGTTCTGGCACCCGTGGTTCTTCGAGACCGGCGTGCAGGACCAGGCTATCCAGTCGGTGCGGCCGGTGAGCGGCGGGGTGGAGGTGATCGTGCGCGACCTGGGCCAGAACCCGATGCCCGCGTTCGTGGCCGTCACCTCCAGCACCGGCGTGATCACCGAAAGCGAGGTGACGGTGGAGGAGTGGCTCCGCGGCGCCGGGACGCGCACGACCACGGTCCTCGTCCCCACCTCCGGCACGCTGACGCGCGTGGAGATCGACCCGCGTGGCGTGTTCCCGGACGCGAACCGCGCCAACAACGTGTGGACGCCGCCCGCGGCTACGGCGCAACCGTAAAGGAACGGCGTGAAACCCCTGCGGAACGTCGGCCACGAAAAGCTCGAGTTCGCCCACGGAGTCTGCCCTGCGAGGTGAGTACCGCAACTCGCGGCGGGCGCGCGCCGTACGAAGGGCAGTCCCGCGAACCGTGAAGGCGGGTCGGACCCCATCGTCCGAATCGTTCCCAGATCCGAGACCCAGATGAGCACGCACCACGTCCCAGCGCCGGAGGGACAGGTCCCGGGCGTCCCGGGGGCCGCCTTGTTCACGCGGCTGCCGGTGACGCTCCATCCCGCGCGCAGCCTGCTGACGTACTACGGGCTGTCGTCGCTGCTGGCGGGTCCCTTCTTCTTCCTCCCGCTGATTCCCCTGTACTTCCGGTACCACACCCTGCGCTACGTGGTGGAGGACGAGGGGATCACCATGCGCTGGGGGATCCTGTTCCGGCGCGAGGTGTCGCTTACGTACGCGCGCATCCAGGACATCCACCTCTCCAGCAATTTCGTGGAGCGGTGGCTGGGGCTGGCCAAGATCCAGGTGCAGACGGCCAGCGGGAGCGCCACCGCCGAGATGACGGTGGAGGGGATGCCGCAGTTCGAGGAGATCCGCGACTTCCTCTACTCGCGCATGCGCGGCGCCCGCGACCGCGTCGTCACGCCGGGGGCCGCGGCCGCGGGCGAGCTGACCGCCGCGCCGCTGGAGCAGCTCACCCAGGTGCTGCGCGAGATCGCCGCGGAGGTGCGGTCGCTGCGGACGGCGCTCCCCGCGCCGCGGGAGACGGAGGGGCGCGATGTTTGAGTTCGCGAAGGGATGGGTGCTGCGGTTCCTGCGCGTGCCGGCGGAGCCGCGCCCGCCCGCGGGCGGGCGCGTGGTCCGCGTCTTCCGCGCGGCGCCGGCGTACTACCGCTACCGGCTGGCGCTGTGGGCGCTGGGCCAGGTCGGCGCGCTGATGGGGCTGGTCGCCAGCCTGCTGTGGATCACCTTCCTGCTGCGGGAGGTCGTCAGCCACCCGACGCTGGTCTTCCTCCTGCAGGCCGGCGAGGCCGTGGCGTGGGCGGCGTTCGTGGTGCAGCTCGTCTTCAGCCTGGCGGTGCTCCGGCTGGACTACGAGATGCGCTGGTACATCCTCTCCGACCGCAGCCTGCGCATCCGCGAGGGCGTGGTGTCGGTGCGCGAGAAGACGATCACCTTCGCCAACATCCAGAACATCTCGATCCGGCAGAACCCGCTGCAGCGGCTCCTTCGCCTTTCCGACGTGCGGGTGACCACCGCCGGCGGCGGCGCGGGCGCGCAGGGCACGCACGGACAGGTGGGCGAGTCGATGCACGAGGCCTACTTCCGCGGCGTGGACAACGCCGAGGAGATCCGCGACGTGATCGCCCAGCGCGTGCGCCTGCACCGCGACGCCGGCCTCGGCGACCCGGACGAGCCGGCGCCGCTCGCCGAACCCTCCGACGCCGACGTGCTCGCCGCCGCGCGCGAGCTGCGCGACGAGGTCCGCGGCCTCCGCGAAGCGCTGGTGCCGTCCAGTCCGGCGTCCTGAGCGGACGCGGGCCGAGCCCCACTCCGCAGGCTGAAGTGCAACCCGACAACGGAACCCCGGCGGATCCCCGGACGGCGAAA
>DASQLJ010000541.1:0-15678 GCA_035630095.1 Longimicrobium sp. | reverse complement strand
GAAGCTCTCGCGCCGGTGCGCGGTGAGCAGGATCAGCCGCGGCCCGGCCGGCGCCCCGTCCGCGCCTTCGCCGACACCGCCGCCGACGCCGACCTCGGCCAGCAGCGCCCGCGTCGCCTCGTCCGGCGGGATCGTGGCGGACCAGTGCAGCGCGTCGATCACGGTGTTGCCGGTGACGTGCACGGCGTCGTCGGGCACCCCCTCGGCCAGCAGGTTGCGCCGCGACTGCTCCGTCGGCGCGAAGTGCAGGTCGGCGGCGACCCCGGCGATGCGGCGGTTGATCTCCTCCGGGAAGGGCTGCCACTTGTCGTGGCTGCGCAGCCCCGCCTCCACGTGGCCCACCCGGGCGCGGGCGTAGTACGCGGCCAGCGCCGCGGCGGCCACGGTGGTGGTGTCGCCCTGCACCAGCACCCAGTCGGGCCGCTCGCGCTGGAGGACGGGCTCGAGCCCGGCCAGCACCGCGGCCGCCACCTGCGTGGGCGTCTGCCCGCTCGCCATCACGTCCAGGTCGTAGTCGGCCTCGATCCCGAAGAGGCGCATGACCTGGTCGAGCATGTCGCGGTGCTGGGCGGTCACGCACACGCGGCAGCGGAAGCGGTCGGGGCGGCGGCGCAGCTCGCGGATCACCGGGGCCATCTTGATCGCCTCGGGGCGGGTGCCGAACACGCACAGCACGGTCTGCATCAACGCCCCTCCCACCCGGCCACGATCCCCGCCCCCGCCAGCGCGTCGAGCACCCGCTCCACCGCCTCGTCCACGCTCATCCGGTCGGTGCGCAGCAGCAGCTCGGGGCGCTCGGGCGCCTCGTACGGCGCGGAGACGCCGGTCAGCTCGCGCAGCTCGCCGCGCTCGGCCCCGGCGTACAGCCCCTTGGTGTCGCGGCGGCGCAGCTCGTCGAGGGGGCAGTCCACGTGCACCTCCAGGAAGCGGCCGGCGGGGACCAGCGCCCGCGCGCGGTCGCGGTCCTCCCGGTAGGGCGAGACGAAGGTGCACAGCACGATGCACCCCTGCTCGAAGAAGAGGCGCGCCACCTCGCCCGCGCGGCGGATGTTCTCGGCGCGGTCGGCCGGGGCGAAGCCCAGGTCGGCGTTCAGCCCGTGGCGGAGCTGGTCGCCGTCCAGGAGCATGGTGTGGCAGCCGGCCTCGAAGAGGCGCCGCTCCACCGCCCGCGCGATCGAGCTCTTCCCCGCCCCGGAAAGGCCGGTGAGCCACACCACCGCGGCGCCGTGTCCGGCGCGGGCCTCGCGCTCCTCGCGCGGCACGTTCCACCCCTCCCACACCACCCCCGGCGAGCTGGCCGGCGGGGCGGCCGCGGCGCGCGGCGCCACGTCGGCCACGGTGCGCACGGCGCCGCGGATCATCCCCGCGGCCACCGTCACGTTGGTGTACGGGTCCACCAGGATGAAGCTCCCGGTGGCGCGGTTGATGGCGTAGGGGTCGAAGAAGAGCGGCGCCGAGGTGGTCACCTCCACCCGCCCGATGTCGTTGGGCCCGAGCGTGTCGGCCTCCTCGCGGTGCAGCGTGTCCATGTCGATGCGGTACACCACCTTCGACACGAACGCCCGCGCCGAGCGCGTGGTGTGCTGGATCACGTAGGGGGTGGCCGGGTCCAGCGGCTCGTTCCCCAGCCAGCACATCATCACCTCCAGCCGGTTGCCCACGGCGGGGAGGTTCATGCGGCGCACGATCATCTCGCCGCGCGACACGTCGAGCTCGTCCTCCAGGGTGATCACCACCGACTCGCCCTCCACCGCCTCCTCCATCGCCCCGTCCATGCTCTCCACCGAGCGGACGTGCGAGCGCCGGCCCGAGGGGAGCGCCACCACCTCCTCGCCCGGCGAGATGGTCCCCGAGGCGACCTTGCCGGCCAGCCCGCGGAAGTCCTGGTGCGGGCGGATCACGTACTGCACGGGGAAGCGGAAGTCGACCAGGTTGCGCTCGCCCCCCACGTTCACGCTCTCCAGGTGGTGCAGCAGCGTGGCGCCGTTGTACCAGGGGAGGTTGGCGCTCTTCTCCACGATGTTGTCGCCGAGCAGGGCGGAGACGGGGATGAAGGTCAGGTCCTCGATCCCCAGCTTCTCGGCGAAGCCGCTGTACTCGGCCACGATGTCGCGGTAGACCTCCTCGCTGAAGCCCACCAGGTCCATCTTGTTGATCGCCACCACCACGTGCGGGATGCGCAGCAGCGAGGAGATGAAGCCGTGGCGGCGGCTCTGCGTGAGCACCCCCTTGCGCGCGTCCACCAGCACGATGGCGAGCTCGGCGGTGGAGGCGCCGGTCACCATGTTGCGCGTGTACTGCTCGTGCCCCGGCGTGTCGGCGATGATGAACTTGCGCCGCGGCGTGGCGAAGTAGCGGTACGCCACGTCGATGGTGATGTTCTGTTCGCGCTCGGCGCGCAGCCCGTCGGTGAGCAGCGCCAGGTTCACGCCCGCCTCGCCGCGGCGGCGGGTGGCGCCCTCGATCGCCTCGAGCTGGTCCTCGAAGATCGACTTGGTGTCGTAGAGCAGGCGCCCGATCAGCGTGCTCTTCCCGTCGTCCACGCTCCCCGCGGTGGTGAAGCGCAGCAGGTCCATCCCCCGGTACTGCCGCGCGACCTCGGCGAACCCGGTCTCGGCGGCGGGCGGCTCGGCCACGCGCATCAGAAGTACCCCTGGCGCTTGCGGTCTTCCATCGCCGCCTCGGAGCGGCGGTCGTCGGCGCGGCCGCCGCGCTCGGTGACCCGCGCGGCGGCGATCTCCACGATCACCTCCTCCACCGTGGCCGCGTGCGACTCCACCGCGCCGGTGCACGTCGCGTCGCCCACGGTGCGGAAGCGCACCGTGCGCTCCGCCGGCGTCTCGTCGGGGAGGAGCGGGATCCAGGGCGAGCGCGCCAGCCACTGCCCGTCGCGCCAGAACACCTCGCGCTGGTGCGAGAAGTAGAGCGAGGGCACCGCGATCCGTTCGCGGGCGATGTACTGCCAGACGTCCATCTCGGTCCAGTTGGAAAGCGGGAAGACGCGGAAGTGCTCGCCCGGGTGCTTCCGCCCGTTGTACAGGTTCCAGAGCTCGGGGCGCTGGTTCTTGGGGTCCCACTGCCCGAAGGCGTCGCGGTGGCTGAAGAAGCGCTCCTTGGCGCGCGCCTTCTCCTCGTCGCGGCGCCCGCCCCCGAAGGCGGCGTCCACCTTCAGCTCGGCCACGGCGTCGAGCAGCGTCACCGTCTGCAGGGCGTTGCGGCTGGCGCGGGGGCCGGTCTCCTCCACCACCCGCCCGCTGTCGATGGCGTCCTGGACGCGGCGCACCAGCAGCTCGCACCCCACCTCGGCGGCCAGCCAGTCGCGGAAGTCGAGCGCCTCCTGGAAGTTGTGCCCGGTGTCGATGTGCAGCAGGGGGAAGGGGAACTTCCCCGGCCAGAACGCCTTGCGCGCCAGGTGCACCATCACGATCGAGTCCTTCCCCCCCGAGAAGAGGAGGACCGGGCGCTCGAACTGCGCCGCCACCTCGCGCATCACGTGGATCGCCTCCGACTCGAGGGCGTCCAGGTGGCTGCGCCGGTACGAGCGCGGGGCGGGCGCGTCGGCGCGGGGGGCGGCTTCGGCGTCGCCGGGAGCGAGCACGCTGTGCATCACAATGGCCAGAAAAGGGGAACGATCACGGTCACCACCAGGATCACCAGCACCGAAAGGGGAAGCCCCAGCCGCATGAAGTCGCCGAAGCGGTAGCCGCCGATCCCGTACACCATCGCGTTGGTCTGGTAGCCGATCGGGGTCATGAACGACGCCGAGGCCGCGATGGCCACGGCCACGGCGAAGGCGCGCGGGTTCAGCCCGAGCTGGCCGGCCGTGGCCATGGCGATCGGGAAGGCGAGCACGGCGGCGGCGTTGTTGGTGATCACCTGGGTCAGCAGCGTGGTGGCCACGGTCACCGCCAGCAGCACGCCGCGCGGCCCCATCCCCTGGAAGGCGCCCACCACCCCCGACGCGAGCATCGCCGCCAGCCCCGAAACCTCGAGCGCCGCGCCGATCCCGAACGAGGCGGCGATCAGCACCACCACGTCGAGGTCCACCGCCTGGCGCGCCTCGTCGGTGCGCAGCACCCCGCCCACCACCAGCGCCAGCGCCCCCACCAGCGACGCGTGCAGCAGGGGAAGGAGCCCCGCCCCGGCCACCCCCACGATGGCGAAGGTGACCAGCCCCACGAACCACGCCTGCCGCGTGGTGACGGCGGGCGAGCCGCCCAGCGGCGCCACCAGCAGGAAGTCGCCGCCGTGGCGCCAGCGCTCTCCGAAGCCGCGGTCCGAGAGCAGGAGCAGGGTGTCGCCCTCGCGCAGCGGCACGGTGCCCAGCTTGGCGTTCACGCGCTGCCCGGCGCGGTGGATGGCGAGCACCGCGGCCAGGTAGCGCCCGCGGAACTCCGCCTCCTTCAGCGTCTTCCCCACCAGCCCCGAGGCGCCGCTGACCACCGCCTCGAAGAAGGTGTGCGCCGCCGTGTCGAAGGGGCGCACGTGCCGCTCGCCGGCCAGCACCAGCCCCCGCATCCCGCGGAGGTCGCGCACCATGTCCACGCGCCCGGCGAAGGTCAGCCGGTCGCCGCCGCGCAGCGGCGTGGAGGGCGGCGGGGCCGCGACGCTCTCGCCCTCGCGCTCGAGCTGCGCCAGGAACACCCCCTGCAGGTGGCGCAGCCCTCCGCCCTCCACGGTGGCGCCGTCCAGCGGGCCGCCGGGCGCCACCTCGAGCTGGATGACGAACTCGCGCAGGTCGTCGCGCAGCGCGCGCCGGGCGGAGCGGCGGTCGGGGAGGAGGCGCGGCGCCAGCAGCACGATGCAGGCGACGCCCGCCACGGCCACCGGCAGCCCCGCGCGGGTCAGCTCGAACATCCCCAGCGGCGCCATCCCCGCCGTCTCCATCAGCCCCGAGACCACCAGGTTGGTGGAGGTGCCGATCAGCGTGACCACGCCGCCCAGCAGGGTGGCGAACGACACCGGGATCAGGTACAGCGACACCGGCTTCCCGCGCCGCTCCGCCCAGTCGGCCACCTGGGGCGCCAGCATCGCCACGATCGGCGTGTTGTTCAGGAACGCCGACACCGACGCGGTGGGGATCGCGAGCCGCGCCAGGTCGCCACGCGGGCTCCCCCCCTTCCCCAGGGTGGCGGCCACCAGCGGCTGGAGCGCGCCCGTCTTCTCCACCGCGGCCGCGACCACGAAGAGCGCCGCCACGATCAGCGGGGCCGGGTTGGCGAACCCCGAGAACGCCGCGTCGGCGTCGATCACCCCGGCCACCATCAGCACCACGTCGGCGCCCAGCACCGCGACCGCCGGGGCGACGGTGTCACGCGCCAGCATCACCACGGTGGCGGCGACCACCGCCAGGGTGAACCACGCCTGCCAGGTCATCGCCCCGCCGCGTCCGCCGCCGCCGTCTCGACCGACTCGGCGTAGAGCGGCGCGATGCGCGCCAGCACGTGCGCCAGCAGGCCGGGGCCGCACGCCACGATCCCGTCGGGCTGGCGCGGGTCGGGCTTGTTGTAGCGCAGCGGGGCGCCGCGGCAGTCCGCCACCGCGCCGCCGGCCTCGCGCAGGATCACCTCGGGGGCGCAGGTGTCCCACTCCTTCAGGTGCGGCACCGGGTGCAGGTACACGTCGCGCTCGCCCTCGGCGATCAGCGCGCACTTCACCCCCACCGAGCCGGCGGGGCGCACGTCGGCCGCGCCCAGCGCCCGCTGCATCCGCGCGGCGAGCGGGTCGGGGTGCGAGCGCGAGCCCACCAGCCGCGGCGCCGCGGGGTCGGCCGGGCCGCAGCGAACGGGGCGGACGGCGCCCGCCTCCTCCACCCACGCGCCGGAATCCTCCGCCGCGAAGTAGAGCCGGTCCGGCACCGGCAGGTAGACGGCGCCCAGCACCGCGCGCCCGTCCACCGCCAGCCCCACCATCACCGCGAACTCGCCGTTGCCCGCCAGGAACTCGCGGGTGCCGTCCAGCGGATCGACCACCCACAGCCGCGAGGCCGACAGCCGTCCGGGCGTGTCGCGCAGCTCCTCCGACAGCAGCGCGTCGGAGGGGAAGGCGGCGCGGAGCCGCGCCACGATCACCGCGTTGGCGGCGCGGTCGGCCTCGGTCACCGGGCCGCCGCCGGAGACGCCGGTCTGCGTGGCGGTGCCGTAGTGCGCCATGGCGGCGTGGCCGGCCTCGCGCGCGGCCGCGCGGGCCGCCGCGAGCTCGCCGGCCCACGGGCCGGAGGTCGCGGCGGGGGCGTGGAGCACCCCGGCCGGCTCGTGCGAATGCGCCATCCTCGCCTTCGTTGCATGCTGCTCGCGCCGCCGCGCCGGCTGGTGCGGCGGGCGGAGATCGAACCTCGCGTCGACTGCGGGGGGACGCACCGGAGGCACTACCCACGGACCGCGGCGAACATCGGGGTGACGGGTGCCCGGCTCGCCCCGGCCTCGCGCGGCGCCGGAATCGGCCGCCGGAAGGGAGGGGAGCGCGGCCCTGGGCCCGCCGTGCGGCTAATTTAAGCGCGGTGGACGGCGGGCACCACCCCGCGCGGACCGGTAGAATCCACCCTCTCCGACGGCGGGCGGCCGCTCGCCGTCACCTCCGCGCCAGCCGGCCGAGCCGCGCCACGGGCTTGTACACCACGTTGCGGTAGATGCGGTTGGCCAGCCGCCGGCGCCCCTCGGCGGGGGTCTCGGCGGTGTCGGCGAACTCGTGGGCCAGGTCGCCGCGCAGCGCCTCGGCGCCGTACTCGGCCACCTGGCGCGGCCAGATGACGTCCACGGCGTGGCGGTAGAGCTCCATGTCCAGCGCGTTCTGCCCCTCCACCTCGGCGCGGTGCTTCGCCACCTCGTCCATGATGCGGTCGCGCAGGTCGGTGCTGCGGGCGGTGTTCACCGGGCGGCCGTAGCCCACGCGGAAGCCGTCGAGCCCCAGCCGGCGGCGCATCACCAGCAGCCCGGCGTCGAAGTGCTCCTGCAGCCCCACGAAGCGCATGCGCTCGTCCAGGATCTGCCGGGCGGCGGCCACGTCCTCGCTCCCGGCCAGCATCCGCACCTGCCAGTTGGAGCGCCGGAAGGTGCGCATCCACTCGGCCAGCGGCAGCGTCTTCCCCCCCTTCTCCACCTCGTGCTGGTAGTGCGAGACGAACCGCTTCACCGGGTCGCGCAGGAAGGTGTACCAGTCCAGCCGCGCGGCGAAGCGGCCGAAGTCGACGTACGGCTTCAGCGAGTGCCCGGCCAGGCTGCGCGCGAACGGGTGCAGCCGCAGGTCGAACGCCAGGTCGCGCGGGGTATAGGCCAGGCTGGCGTCGCGGTACACCACGTCCACGTGGCGCGCCCCGAAGTGACGGCGCAGCAGCAGGTTCAGCGTCAGCCCCGCCGTCTTGGGAACGTGCGAGAAGGCGATCAGCCTGGCGGGTCTTTCAGCACGCATGATGAGGATCGCGGATTCCGCTGATGGTTGTTACTGCATTCATCGATCGACGACCCGGAGCGGCACCGAGATGCTTCCGAGGGGCGAATTTGCGAGTAAACTCGCGGCTACAACGGCAACGACGTCGTGTGGACAGTAGATCCCGATCTCGAGACGGAAAGCGTCCGACGGTACCGGTCCCCGAAACTAGGTCACATGGAGCGGCGGAGAAGCGGGGGAGGAACGGAACCGCGACGCTGTTCCTCCGTTTCCTCCGCTGCTCCGTGTGACATCGGCAGTTCGGTTCCCCGACGCGAATCGCCGGATTCGACACGAGGCGCCGCGTCGTCGACGAAGAAGGCGGAGAACGACTCCCACGGGTCGCGGCGGATCGCCTCGCGGTTGAGCTCGCCCAGCTCGCGGAGCCGCGCGTCCGCCGTCGCCCCCGCGCGGGCGATGGCGCCGGCGAGCTCGCCGGGCGCGTAGAGCAGCTCCGCCTGCTGCGCCAGCCGCTCGGGGAGCACCCCCAGCGCCGGCGCCACCACCGGCCGGCCGAAGCCCATCGCCAGCACCACCGAGCTCGAGTTCTCGATGTTGCGGAAGGGGAGCGCTACCACGTCGGCCGCGCGGAAGAAGGTCTGCACCTCGGCCTCGGGAACGGAGCGGGCGTGCACGGCGATGCGCGGGTCGCCCGCGGCGCGCTCGTGCAGCGAGGCCACGTACGCCTCGCCCCGCGGCGAGCCCGCGACCACCAGCCGCCAGTGCGGCGCCGCGGCGGCGCGGAAGGCGTCGATCAGCTCCTCCACCCCCTTGTACGGCCGCAGCG
This sequence comes from Longimicrobium sp., assembly GCA_035630095.1. Lineage (GTDB taxonomy): Bacteria > Gemmatimonadota > Gemmatimonadetes > Longimicrobiales > Longimicrobiaceae > Longimicrobium. Next base: position 7,466 of record DASQLJ010000541.1, on the reverse strand, counting down.
CGCCGAAGTAGAGGACCACGCGCTCGTCCGCCCCGATCCCCAGCGCCGCCCGCGCGTCCGCGTCGGTCACGGTGTCGGGATAGACCGCCTCGTACGAACCCATCGGCAGCGTGCGGAAGCGCGCGGGCGGGAGGCGCAGGTACTCGGCCGCCCGTGCCACGCTGAGCGGAGAGAAGAGGCGCACCCACGCGCACCCGCGGGCGAACGCGCGCTGCGTGGCCCGCTCCAGCCGGCTGGGCGCGAAGTCGTGCGGCGTCAGGTTGTGCATCGTCCAGGCGATGCGCGCCCCCAGCAGCCGCCGGGCGACCCACGCGTCCGCCAGGAAGAGCGCCGCGTTCAGCAGCGTCAGCCAGCCGTGGCGGCGCAGGAAGTACCCGTAGTTCCAGTCGTAGTGGATGAAGTCGGGCCGGTCGCGCAGCGCGGTGCGCGTGGCGGCGAACCAGCGGCCGTCGGCGCCGTGGGCCACGTCCAGGCGCGGGTCGGCGCCCAGCCCCTCCATCATCAGGTGCTGGTACGGGTTCTCCCGCCCCGCCAGCGGCAGGCAGCGCACGCGGACGCGGCGGCCGGGGCGGCCGGGGCGGGCCGCGGCCGGGGGGGCGGACGGAGCCGGGGTGCTCACAGGAGGAACGGGTTGTACCGCCGCCGCGGGTTCTGCCGGTCGGGGCGGGTGCCGATCACCTTCGCCGGAACGCCGCCGACGATGCTCCACGGCGGCACGTCGCGCACCACCACCGCGCCCGCCGCCACCACCGCGCCCTCGCCGATGGTGACGCCGGGGAGGATGATGGCGCGGTTGGCGATCCAGGCGTAGTCGCCGACCGTCACGCCGCCGCCGCGCGTGCCGAAGTCGGCATCGGCGGGGTCGTGCTCCAGCGTCCAGACGTTCACCTCCGGGGCGATGTCCACGTAGTCGCCGATGCGGATGGCGCCGCCGCGGCTGTCCAGCATGCAGCGGGGGTTCAGGTTGGAGTTGCGCCCGATGCTGACGTCGCGCAGGCTGCGCACGGTGAGCCCCAGCATCACCGTGGCCCCGTCGCCCACGGTGAAGACGCGGCGGTAGAGGAACAGCCGCAGCGCGTGGCTGGGGAGACGCCCCACGACGTGGTTGTAGAGGTACAGCGCCAGCCGGCGCAGGTACGAGCGCCCGAAGCGGAGCTTCACCCGGCCCCCCTCACGCGCCGCCGGGCGCGGCCACGGCGCCGCGCCGCGCGCGGGCGGCCCAGGCCAGCGCCCGCCGCATCTCCGACACGTGCAGCAGCCACGCCGCCCCCGCGGCCACGCCGGCGGAGACGATCGCCAGCGCCATCCCCCAGGCCACCAGCCCCACCCGCGAGAGCACGGCGCCGGGATCGGGGATCGCCGTGCCCAGCAGCCACCCCGCCGCGAGCCCCGCCGCCCCGGCCAGCAGCCACTCGCCCACCGCGCGCGGCGGGTAGAACGCCACCAGCTCGCGGCGGAGCACCGCCAGCACCAGCATCGGCGCCACGACGAACCCCACGTAGTTGACCACCAGCGTCAGCAGCAGGCCGGGCATTCCCAGCGCCGGGATGGCGATCCACGCCATCGCGCCGCAGACGATCTGCACGACCGAGGTGGAGAGGTACTGCCAGCGGATCCCGCCGACCGAGACCACCGTCTTGCGCGTGATCTGCGCCAGGCTGGACAAGGGGAGGAGGAGGTAGAAGAACACCAGCAGCGCGTAGGCCAGGGCCACGTTCCCGGGGCCGAAGCGCGCGCCGCCCAGCGCCCCTTCCAGCAGCGGCCGCCCGGCGGAGACCAGCGCCACCGTGGCCAGCGTCCACACCAGCAGCCCCTGGCGCAGCGCGGCGTGCGCCAGCCGCTTCAGGTTCGACGCGCCCGCGGTGAGCGCCTCGGACATGTGGGTGAAGAAGACGGTGCTCACGGGGCGCAGGAAGATGCTCTCCGTCTTGGACACGAGCTGCTGCACGTACTTGAAGACGGCGTACGTCCCCTGCGGCAGCAGCGACACCCCGGCGTTCACGCCGAACTGCATCACCTGGTTGGCGCCCACGTACGAGAAGGTCACCGCGAGCTCGGTGAGCACCCCGCGCATGGAGAAACCGTCCACCCGCAGCAGCCAGCGGTGCCGGTACCCCATGCGCCGCAGCGGCCAGGCCAGCCCGGCGAGCTGCAGGAGCCGCCCCACCCACAGCGACACGATCAGCGACCACACGCCGATCAGCGGCGCCAGCGGCAGGATCACCACCACCGCCAGCCCCTGCGCGATCGCCGACATCGCCTCGGGGCGGCCGAAGGCGCGCTCGGCGTTGGCCAGCGTGCGGAAGAGCCCCCACGCCACCTGGATCGGCACCAGCGGGAGGAGCCCGCGCAGGAGCGCCGCCCCCAGCGCCTGGTCGGCGGCGGAGAAGCCGGGGACCAGCAGCCGCAGCATCAGCGGCGCGAACAGCCAGAGCACCGCCGAGAGCCCCACGCAGGCCAGGAACATCCAGTTCACCGCCACCGAGAAGGCGGCGCGCGCGTGCACGGCCCCGCGCTCGGCCCGCAGCCGGTGGTAGATCGGCACCAGGATCTCGCCCATCTGCCCGCTCTGCGAGAGCGACATCACCAGCCCCAGCAGCGTGGCCGCGGCGAAGTAGAGCTCCGCCTGGCGGGTGGTGCCGAAGAGCGCCGCGATCACCAGCGCGTTCGCCACCCCCATCACCGCGCCCAGCAGGTTGAACAGCGTCAGGATGCCCACCGATCTCATCGGGCGCCTCCCCGTCCGTTCCCGCGCCGTCCCTCCGTCCCCCGTCTCAATCGGCCACCAGGTCGGGCAGCCCCCGCAGGATGCCGTCGCAGATGAAGTCCAGGTTCCGGTGGCGCCCCGGGAGCAGGTCGTCGAGCGAGTCCATCCGGTAGCCGATGATGCGGATCCAGCCGGCCGGGTCCTCCTCGAAGAGGTCGAGGAGGTGCTGGTAGCGGTGCACCCACACGTAGAAGTACTTCAGCGCCAGCTCGCGGTGCTCCGGCGTCATCCGCGCGACCAGCGCCTCGGGCTGCTCCAGGAGCGCGAAGTACTCGTCGATCCCGGCGGGGTCGAAGGTGAAGCCCTTCTCGCGGTAGTGGGCGCGCGAGACCACCACCGCCGGGATCCCGTGGGCGCTCATCTCCAGCCCCACGGTGGAGGTGTGCACCACGCCGATGGTGGTGGCCTTCATCATCGAGGTGGGGTTCACCGTGGTGTCGGGCGGCAGCACCAGCACGTTGGGCGGCAGCCGCGGGAACGCCTCGGCGATCGCCGAGCCGATCGACTGGCGCGTGCCGCGGATCGCCTCGGCGGGGTGCGGCTTCACCACCAGCTGCAGCCGCGGCCGCTCGGCCACGAAGCGCACCGTCTCCACCGCCCAGTCCACCGCGGTGGGGAACACCAGGTCGCGCCCCACGGCGGCCGCGTCCCACAGGTTGTTGGTGAAGAGGGTGATCACCGGCCGCGACGGGTCGAGCCCCAGCGTGCGCAGCACCGACTCGCGCTCGGCCGGGTCGGCGAAGGTGTAGCGCACCGAGTCCTGCGAGAAGTCCTCGCGGCTCCCCAGGTAGTCCAGCGCCGCCGCGCGCTCGGCGGGGTCCAGCGCCCGCGTCCGGTAGCGCGACTCCCACGACCCGGTGATGTCGATGTTCGCGGCCGAGGAGTTGACGTTGAAGAAGAAGGTGTTGCGCCGCAGCGCCTTCCCGTAGGTGACCACCGGCACGCCGCCGGCGCGGAACACGTCCAGCGCCGGCCCCCACGAGCTGTAGATCCCGTGCGACATCAGCACGGTGTGGAGGCCGCCCTCGGCCGCGAGCACCTCGGCGGCGCGCTTGGTGATGAGCGACGCCTCGAGGTAGCCGCGCAGGGTGGGGTCGCGCATTTCGCCGGCGGGGAGGACGCCGCTCTGGAAGTGGCGCAGCGCCGTCTTCTGCGCGGCCTCGCCCACCCCGGCGCCGTCGGGGGCGTACTCGCCCAGGCGCTCGTCCAGCGGCACCGCGGCGGCCTGCGCGCGCACCCGCGCCATCTCCTCCGCCGGCACCAGCTCCGAGAGGTAGCGCACGCGCAGCGGCAGCCCCCGCGCCAGGCGGCGGAAGTGGCCCACGCACCCGGCGCACACGGCCGCCTTGTCGCGCTTCTCCAGCACCTCGGCGGTGGTCAGCTCGCAGCGCGGGTGCAGCCCGTCGCACACCACCAGCTCCACGCGGGCGCCCCGGGCCTGCAGCGCCAGCGCCAGCGTCAGCTCCAGGTCGGTGAGAAAGGTGTTCCCCACCACCGCGAAGGCCACGATCCGCGGCCCCTCGGCCGGCGGCGCCAGGAGGCGCGGGTCGCGCGTGCGCGCGACGATGCGGTCCCACTGGAACAGCTTCACGCCGCCGCCCAGGAGCTGCACCAGCCTGGGGTGCTGGACGCCCGCCGTGCGCAGCGCGCCGTAGACGGGGGCGCGCAGCGCGTTCTTGAGGTTCTGCTTGATCACTTGCCGTCGATGGACGTGTTCAGGCGCGGAGAGGCGCCCCCGGCCCACGCAAGCAAACAGCGGGGCCGGACGGGCGCAAGTGGCTACGCCGCGCGGGCGACCACGCGGTGGTGGCCGTGCCCGACCACCGCCTCGCGCAGCCCGGCGGCGGCCAGCCGTCCGGCCGCGTGCTCGGCCGCCAGCTCCTCCGCGGCCGCGACGGTCGCGCCGCAGAGGTCGGCCAGGCGCGCCACCTGCCGCGCCAGCTCGGGCGAGGGGGCCGACGCCGCGCCGGCGCGCCAGAGCGCCTCGCGCTGCCGCAGTTCCTCGATCAGGGTGGCGGGATCGCTCTCGTGGTCGAGCTGCCCGCCCCCCCACCAGCGCGCGTCGGCGAAGCCGGCCTCGCGCAGCAGGTGGTCCACCCGCTCGCGGGTGTAGGTCTCCAGCACGGGGACGAAGAGGTCGTCGAGGACGGTGCGCTGCTTGGCGGCGGGGAGACCGGCCGCGGCCAGGCAGCGCTCCACCTCGTCCTTCCCCAGCGCCGCGGCGAACGGGCGCATCACCAGGTTCAGCGGCCAGTACAGCCCCCCCGCGCCGTAGAGGAGGATGTAGAGCCCGCCGCCGGGGCGCAGCACGCGCCGGATCTCGCGCAGGCCGCGCTCCACCCCCACGGTGTGGTGCAGCACCCCGCTGCAGCAGACGAAGTCGAAGCTGGCGTCGGGGAAGGGGAGCTCCAGCGCCGAGGCGCCCTGGAAGCGCACGTTCTCGATCCCCAGCGCGCGGGCCCGGGCGCGCGCGTCCTCCAGCCCCGCCTCGCCCAGGTCCACCCCCACGGCTTCGGACGCGCCCATCCGCGCCATGGCGATGGTGTAGCGCCCGCCGCCGCACCCCACGTCCAGGCAGCGCTTCCCCCCGAAGAAGTCCTCGGGCTCGCCGTTGGCCAGCCAGCGCTGGCGGAAGAGCTCCACGCTGTGCTTGTACTGCGCGTCGTCGTACCGGTGCCAGAGATCGCTGAAGAGCCGCCCCGTCTCCCGCTCCACCGCCTCGCGTGCCGCCTGCGCCATCGCCGTGCCTTCCCGTCGGTGTGGATCCGTCGATGAGGGATCCCGGTGCATGGGGATCCATAGAATGGATCCATTCCGCTGGATCCGCCAGTGTCGTCCGTCTTTCCAGCGCCGTTCGGCGCGGATCGCGCATCGCGCCGGCGGAGCCTCCGCCGGCGCGATGCCTCGCCTCAGACCGTCGCGGGGGGCCGCGCCGCTGCGTCCGGGCCGGCGCCCCGCCCCACCAGCCGCAGCACCGCGCCGCGGGTGCGGGCGAAGGCGTTCCAGCTCGCGAACCAGGCCCGCTCGGCCGGCGTGGGCTCGAGCTGGTAGAGCCAGTACCCGCCCCCGCCGGCGGGGCGGAAGTTGGCGCGCACCCAGGGGCGCCCGCCCATCACCCGCTCGGCCACCTTGCGCTGCTCGGCGCGCGAGCCCTCCACGAACACCACCGCGCGCGGCTCCAGCGCCGAGAAGTAGCGGTCGTCCAGCACCCCGCCGTCCACCACCACGAAGTCGCGCGGGGGGAAGTCTTCCGGGAGCTCGTCCATGTCGGCGACCAGCCGGAAGCGGGCGAGGTGCTCCGCGAGGTTGCGCTTCAGCTCGCCCACGCAGTAGGGATGCGCCTCCACCGCCACCATCGTGTACGGAGCCCGCCCCTCCGTGCGGCTCTCCGCGGCGAGGCGGTCGAGGGTGCGCACCAGGGTGTAGGTGAGCGTCCCGATCCCCGCCCCCACCTCCAGCACCGTCCGTGGCCGCCGCCGCTCGACCCAGCGGATCAGCCCCTGCACCGCGTGCTCGCTGCCGATGTGCTGGCTCCCCGCGGAGTTGTGGAACTGTTCGTGGATCCGCCGCGCCTCTTCCCGCACACTCATGGGTCCTGCTCCCCGATCGGAGGGTTCATTGTGGATGCTGCCATTTATCCCTCGTATCAAGTACCGCGCCCGCACGAAATCTACACCCTCCACCATCTTGGCCACCGCCTGTCCCACCACCCTTCCGCCGCGCCCTCAGCCCGCCGGGAGCACCGCGCCGCGCCGCGTCCCACCCTGGTCCGACGCGCCGGCGGGGACGGCGCCCTCGCCCAGGATCATCCCCAGGCTGATCCACTGCCAGACGTAGAAGCTGTTGTCGCTCTCCCCCGCCGCGTACCGGCGCCATTCCGCGCGCGTCGCCGCGGCGTCGAGCCAGCGCCCGCCCTCCGCGGCCAGCGCGGACTCCAGCATCGCGTCGGCCCACTCGCGCAGCGGGCCGCGCAGCCACTCGCGCTGCGGCGTCTGCAGGGCGCGCTTGGGGGCCTCCACCACGCCGCCGGGGAGGAGGTCGGCGGCGATGTCGCGCAGCATCGCCTTCCCCGTCCCCCCGCGGATCTTGCGGTCGAGGGGCTGCCGCAGCGCCAGCTCGAAGAGGCGGTGGTCGAGGAACGGCTCGCGCAGCTCGGTGGACACCCGCATCGACACGCGGTCGTTGAAGCGCAGCGCCCGCGGGATCTTGCTGAAGCGCGCGTCGCGGTACTGCAGGTCGCGCACGGGGTCGCCGAAGGGCGCCGGGGGCGAGAACGGCTCCGCCAGCCCGCGCAGCTCGGGCGTGAGGCACCCCGGGCGCACCGGCGGCTCGCGCGTCCCCTGCACCGTCCCCGCCGCGCGCCCTTCCAGCGCGCCGCGGTAGTAGTCGTAGCCGGCCCACTGCTCGTCCATCCCCTGCCCATCCAGCAGCACGGTGACGCCGGCATCCCGCGCCTGCTCGAAGAGCCGCGCGTAGGCGAGCGTCGGCAACCCGCCATACGGCGCCATCTCGTGCGCCTGCACCGATTCCGCCAGCTCCGGCACATCCTCCGGGGCGATCGGACAGACGAGCAACGGATGGCGCGTGCGCTCCAGCATGCGCTCCACCCAGGGCAGCTCGTCGTACGCGTCGTCGTTCGTGACGAAGGTGAACGCCTTCACCTCGCTGTCCGCGCCCTGCACGGCATGCACGAGGCCCA
>DASQLJ010000540.1:0-7588 GCA_035630095.1 Longimicrobium sp. | reverse complement strand
GAGGAGTTCAAGGGCACCGGCAACATGGAGCTGGTGCTGGACCGGCACATCGCCGACCGCCGCATCTTCCCGGCGATCGACCTCAACCGCTCGGGCACGCGCCGCGAGGACCTGCTCCTCACCGAGATGGAGCTCACGCGGGTGTACCTGCTGCGCAACTTCCTCAGCGACATGCCGCCGGCCGAGGCGATCGACTTCCTGCTCAACCGCATGAAGAAGACGAAGGGGAACAAGGAGTTCCTCGACTCGATGGCGAAGGGCTGAAGCTTTTCGGGCCGCAGATGCTGGACGGGCCGTCTTCCGCGACGCGGAGGGCGGCCTGTTCGTACAGGGGCCGACAGGTGCGTGAGTGCGCTGGAACAGGTGCGCCAGTGCGTTACGTGATTCCAGTCGGAACGAAACGACCGGTCCCCGCGGATGGGCGAGGGACCGGTCGATTTTCATGCCGCCCGTCGTGCCCTGCGCGACTGGCGGCCGCTACTCAGCACCAGGCGGTGACGGGGTCGCAGACGTGCGGACGGGTGCGGTCGAGGGCGTCGAGCGGCACTTCGGCCTCGGCGGCGAACGTCTGCACATGCAGGGCTTCCGGATCGAGCGTCAGCTTGCTCATCGGGTCCTCCTCGGGATAAGGATGGATGCGAAGCGATCCGCGCCGTGGCTCGCCGAATGTATCCCCCGGTGCGCCGGGGTGAAGGCCGGACGGCGCGTGTCCCGTGCGGCGCAAACAGCGTGCGAGTGCGCAGAAAAGCGAGTGCGCGAGCGCGTCGGCATCCCGAACGCACTCGCGCACTCACGCACTGGCGCACCTGTCGAAGGTCTCCGCCCCTACGCCGAAACCACCGGCTGATACATCGGCCCCGCCTTCAGCTCGCCGTCGGTCACCACCTGCCGGTCCCACGGGTAGACGATGAGCTGCTCGCTCTCCATGGCGAAGTAGTCGGGCCGCCAGCCGCCGGGGCGCACGAAGGTGGCGGCGGTGCGCACGTCTGCCGGGCCCACCTCGCGCACGGCGGCCAGCGCCAGGCGCATGGTGTCGCCGCTGGTGGCGATCTCGTCCACGATCAGCACGCGCTTGTTGCGGCAGCGCATCGGCGTGGCCGAGAGCACGCGCGGCTCCGACCGGAACGACTCGCCGTCGCGCCGCGAGATACGCATCGCGTCGAAGTCGGCCTCGAGCATCGCAGCGACGGTCGCCGCGGGGATCACCCCCGCCGTGGCGATGCCGATCACGACGTCGGGCCGGTAGTCGCGCGCGACCCGCATGGCCAGCACGCGGCTCATCTCGCCGAAGAGCTCCCACGAGAGATCGAAGCGGCCCTGCGTTCCTGCGAACGCGGGCGACCGGGTGCGGATGAACCCGCCGGGCATGGCGCACCTCTGCTTGGGTGGTGTTCAGCGAAGGGCCGTGCAACGTACAAGATCCGTTCCCCCGGCGGAAGGAAACGTTTGCCGCAGCGCGTCCGCGTCGGCACGATTGCGCCGCGGCCGAGGCGCGCGCAGCTTCCGAGCCTACGCGTCCCCATGATGCCGGTCGCGATGCGCCGCGGCTGCGGGGAGTCCCCAATCGGTACGTCCGCCGTTCATCGACACTCGCGCTGGACCCCACTTCCAACGCCACCGCAGATGACCTCACCCGAGCCCCGCCCCGCCGGCTACAGCGGAACGCCGCTGCCCACGAAGCTCGGGATCAGGCCCGGCCAGCGCATCCGCTTCGCCGGCGCGCCGCCGGAGTTCGCGGCCGCGCTCGGCGAGCTCTCCCGCCCGCTCGACCTGGTCGAGCCGGATGACGCGGAAGCCGCGGCGCTGGACCTGGTCGTCTTCTTCACCACCTCCGCCGACGTGCTGCGCGAGCGGTTCGGCGCGCTCGCGGCGTCGCTGGTGCCGGCGGGGATGCTGTGGATCGCCTGGCCGAAGAAGGCGTCGCGCGTCGCCACGGATCTGACGGAGGACGTGGTGCGGCGGATCGCCCTGGAGCGCGGGATGGTGGACGTGAAGGTGTGCGCCATCGACGCCACGTGGTCCGGCCTGAAGCTGGTCTACCGCCTCAAGGACCGGCCGGCGGTCTGAACTGGTCGGCGGTGGATGGGGATGCGAATGCACTCGCGCACTCACGCACTGGCGCACCTGTTCAGTCGCATCCGCCCGCCGCCCGAACCGCCGTCGCTAGCGCCGCCCCCCGCCACGCGCGTACAATCCCGCCATGGCTGACGCAGACCTCCGCGCCCGCGCCGACGCGCGCTTCGCCCGCGTGCTGCAGGAGACGGGCGCGCGCGACCCCCGCGACTTCTACCGCAAGCAGCTGGTGGCCCTCAAGGCCGCCGATGCGGGCGCCTACCGCCGCGCGCTCGCGTACTACGACGAGACGCTGACCCCCGCGGTGGCGCGCGACGACAGCGACGCCGTGGGCGAATGGCTGGAGTACGGCCGCTTCCTGGCCACGCTCACCGGCCCCGGCCGCACCGTGCAGATCGACGGCGACGGCCGCGCGACCGACTACCAGCGCCCGGTTCCGCCCGACGCGCTGGTCCTGCACCTCCCCGACCGCAGCAACGCGCCCGCGGTGACCGTGGGCCTCCCCAACAGCCTGACCCCCGCCCAGCGCGCCAACTACGATCTCCTCGTCAAGCAGGCGCAGAGCCTGTGAGGTAAGACGGCGGTTCACTGTCGATCGGACTAGACCAGCGATTTCCCTGGAGTGAGTGTCACCGCTGGCGAGTGGTGCGCGGGCCGAATGCGCCACCGACCGCCACTCTTGCGCCGAAACGCGGGATCGTGCATCTTCTGTTCACTTCGCATCACTCCGGCATCCGACCCGTACGATGCATGCGACCACCGTTGCTGCTGTACTCCACCAACGCCCACATCGGCTACGCGATCGCGGAGCGGTTCTACGGCGGAGTGCATTATGCGTGGTGCAGCCCGGTGTTCGACGGCACGACGGCGGCCGCCCACATCAACATTCCGCCGACGTCCAGCCCCGCGGGGATCTACCGCAACCTGTGGGAGGAGACGAGCCGCGGCGAGCTGCACAGCAACTCGATTCCACGCGTCCGTGACGGGATCAGGCGAGGGGCCAAGGCGAAGCGCGCGGCGGGCATCATCGGTGCGGCGCAGTACGAGGAGATCACCGAGATCCTGCAGGACGCCGCGGTGCGGGAGTTCAGGCCGGTTCTGTACATCATCCCGTACGAACGAGTCGCCGAGCTCGTGGCCGACGTGCCCGTACGAATGAGAGCACATCCGCTGTCGGTGGAGTTCAAGGTCGAGGCGCTGCCTCGAGAGTGCTTCGACATGATCGAATTCTGGAGGTGAGATGTTCGAGATTACGCACGAACTGGACGACAGCGCGCTCACCAGCGTGATGTACCACGTGCAATTGCGGATCTACGAGCGGGATCGCTTTCCGGGCCCTGTTGCGCGCGCCGAACGGATGCACACGGTGATGATGGAAAGTGAACTGCCCCTCGCGCCTACCGTGGAAGCGATGGTGGCGGAGATCGAGGCTCACGCGGGAGTGCCGCTCGAAGCGCTCACGGAAGAGCGCGCGGGGCAATACGCGCGGCAACTCGGTGAGATTTCGAGCGCGCGGGTGCGCGCACGTCCCGGTTATAATCCGGAGCGGGGTCGAAGGCTGCTGGAAGAGATCCGGCGCGAGTACGGCTACGCGGCATAACGAGGCCGCGGACGCGAACGGCGGCTCCGGCACATGCGGGGCCGCCGTTTCTGCGTCTGCTGCCAGCGCCTCCGCCGAGTTCAGCGCACAGGGTCTATGGTGTCGTCTACCTCCTTGCGGCTCATAGGCTTGCGGAAAGTGCGCGCCGGTTCCGCGAGGACGAGCGGCGGTCCGGCGTGGACGATGTGAGCGCTGGCGCCGTTCCCTTGCCGCTGCCCCGCCGGACCGCCAATCTTCCCGCTCGGCGGTCACGCAAGACTTTGAAGGAGCTGTGGTTTGCAGGCACTGGTCATCATCGGGCACGGGTCGCACCTGAACGCGGACTCGAGCGCGCCCGTCTACCGGCACGCGGAGGCGATCCGGCGGACGGGCGTGTTCGACGAGGTGCGCGAGTGCTTCTGGAAGGAAGAGCCCTCCATGCGCGAGGTGTTCGACCTGGTCGAGGCGGACGAGGTGTACGTGGTCCCGCTGTTCATCTCCGAAGGCTACTTCACCGAGGAGGTGATCCCGCGCGAGCTGGGGCTCACCGGCCCCGCGCCCTCCGTCACGCACAAGCTGGGGAAGACGATCCGCTACTGCGGCCCGGTGGGCACCCACCCGTCGATGGCGGCGATGATCCTGCGCCGCGCCGAGGAGACGGCCGGCCTCTCGCACGAGGAGGCTCGCGGGGCGGGGCTGATCATCATCGGCCACGGCACGGAGCGGAACAGCAACTCGCAGGAGGTCATCTACCGCGTCTCCCGCGAAGCCGACGAGGCCGGCGTGTTCGGCCACGTGCGCACCGGCTTCCTGGACCAGGCGCCCGACGTGGGCGACGTGCTGGCGGAGATGGAGGAGCGGCGGGTGGTGATGGTCCCCTTCTTCGTGGCCGAGGGGTGGCACACGCAGGAGACGATCCCCGACGACCTGGGGATCAACCGGCCGGCGGTGAGCGCGGTGACGGAGACGGAGGGGCGCACGGTCTGGTACGCGCCGCCCGTGGGCACCTTCCCCGAGGTCGCGGAGATCGTGCTGCAGCGCGCGCGGGAGGCGGGCGCGCGGGTGCCGGAGGGCGTCAGGCTGGCGGAGGGCGCCGGTGTCTGACCGGCCGGAGGTGCGCGGGGCCCACGGAATGGGCGGCGTGGCCGCGGCGCGGCGGGCGCTGGTGGCGTGGGTGGACGACGGCGGCGAGGCCGGCCGCGTCTTCCTGCAGGCGCGGCTGCTGGCGACCGGCGGCGGGCGCTACGAGGTGCGCCACGCGCGCGACGCGCACCGCTCGATCGAGTCGCTGGAGTGGGTCTCGGGAGATCCGTACGTCGCCCGGGAGATCGCGCAGACCACCAACGCCGGCGAGCACCGGCCGCTGAAGACCTCGCCCAACCTGAAGCAGGGGTGGGCGTTGACGGAGTTGGACGCCGCCGGGCTGTGGACGGCGCTGGAGTACCTCTATCCCGCCGCGGCGGTGCACTGGCACGCCGGGCGCTCCGGCGGCCTGCGGGTGACGCACTGGCGGGAGACGGCGGCGCGGCAGAGCGGGATGTACTCGTCCGTCCGCCTGCTCCCGGCCGACGCGGTGCGCAACGCGGTCCGCGCCTGCTGCGCCGACGCGGTGTGCCTGCGGCGCGTGGCATGGGAGATCGACGCGGAGACGCCGCTGGCGCTGGCCGACGAGGGGCCGGTGGCGGGCGACGCGCCGGTGCCGTGCCCCGAGGCGTGCTCGATGTTCATCTCGCTCGCGCGGCAGGTGCTGAAGCAGGAGCGCGCGCCGCGCCGCGAGATCCCCGGCCTGGCGCCGATGGGGGCGGACGAGCTCGCGCAGGTGCGCGAGGTGGTCGCCGCCGCCGCGGCGGGGACCACGGGTACCGCGCGCGAGGGGGAGTTCGAGGACGCGAACAACCTCCGCCGCATCCGCTACCTGGCCGCGCGCCTGGCGGAGGCCGCCGCCACCGAACCGGAAGAGGCGGAGGGGCTGCCGTGCGAGGGCTGCCCCAGGCGCGTTCCCTGCGCCGGCTGCCCGCTGACGGAGCCGGTGGCCGCGTAAGCGCTTGCGGCGCACAGCGATGCGTGAGGGATGCGCGCCCGCAGGGCCGGGACGCCGGCGGCGCGCGCACGGTCGGCGCGGACGGCGACGATGACGGGCGCCGCCGGTGGCCCGGCGCGGTTGGGCACGGTGGTATCGTGCCCGACCGCGCGCGCAGCCCCGGTTGCGCGTCTCGGCGCGCAACACGCCCGAACGGCTGGTCGACGACGTCGAGAACGGGGACGGAACAGCGGATCGAACACCAACGCCGGACGATGGGGAGAACGGGATGAGCGAGACGGGGACGCGGAAGATCACGCTGACGGAGTTCGAGATCCGCCCGCCCGACGGCGGCCCGCCGGTGCGCGGCGACGTGCGCGTGGCGGAGGGGGCGAAGCCGAAGACGGCGGTGGCGATCGTGCACGGCTTCAAGGGGTTCCGGAAGTTCGGCGCGTGGGCGGCGCTGGCGCGGGCCCTGGCGCTGCGCGGCCACGCGGCCGTCACCTTCGACCACTCGCACAACGGGATCGACGAGAACGGCGAGTTCACGCGGCTGGACCTGTTCCGCCTGAACACCCACTCGCGCGAGGTGGACGAGATCCGCGCCGTGCTCGACGCGCTGGACGGCGGGAAGCTGGGCGGCCGCAAGATCCGCCGCGTGGGGCTGCTGGGGCACTCGCGCGGCGGCGGGATGAGCGTGATCGCCGCGGCCGAGGACGAGCGGGTGCGCGCGCTGGTGACCTGGGCCGCCATCTCCGGCATCAGCCAGCGGTGGACGCCCGAGCAGACGGCCGCCTGGCGCCGCGGCGACGACGTGTTCAGCGAGAACGCGCGCACGAAGCAGCAGATGCCGCTGGCACCGGAATACTGGGTCGACTTCCAGCAGAACCGCGACCGGCTCGACATCCCCGCCGCCGCGGCGCGCGTGACGGCGCCCTGGCTGATCGTGCACGGCGACGCCGACACCTCGGTGCCGCTGGACGACGCCCACGCGCTCTTCGACGCCGCCGGCGACGACGCCGAGCTGATGGTGATGGAGGGGATGGACCACGGGATGGGCGCCAAGCACCCGTATCCCGGCCCCACGGATACGCTTAGGGCCGCCGCCGACGCGGCGTTCGAGTGGTTCGACACCCATCTCCCGGCCTGACGTTCGAACGTCCGTTCGGCAAGAGGGTGGACAAGCGCGTCCCGGGCTGATATCGTATCGGCAACCGGCCCTCGCGTGGCGCCCGGACCGAATGCACCGTCCCCTATTACGCCCCTGTTCCGGAGTTCGACATGCCGTACGTGATCGCCGAGCCCTGCATCGGTACCAAGGACGCGAGCTGCGTCGAGGTCTGCCCGGTCGATTGCATCTACGACGCGGAAGACCAGTACTACATCAACCCCGACGAGTGCATCGACTGCGGCGCCTGCGAGCCGGAGTGCCCCGTGCAGGCCATCTTTCCCGACAGCGACGTGCCGCCGGAGTGGACCGACTACATCGAGAAGAACCGCGTGCTGAGCGAGAAGTAGGCAGCATTGCCGGGATGGATGCAGCGCGGCCGCGGAGAGGGGATGCCTCTCTCCGCGGCCGTTTCGCGTCCGTGTGGACACGGATCCCGCGTCAGCGTGGAACCTGTTCGCCGACGGCGCGGAGGATGGCGGACAGCCACACGAGCCCGTACGCGACCGGCTCGCGCTCGCCGGACCGGAGCCTCTGGAGCTCGCGCCAGTCGTCCGTGAGCTGGCCCAGGTCGAGACCGGCCGGCTGCTGGTACGGGTCGTATCGCTCCCCGGCCGGCACGTTCCAGTAGTAATCCTGCGCCAGATCGACCTGGTCGACGCCGTTCTGCTCGAGGTGACGGAAGAGGACCTCGCTCACCTCGCGCAACTCGGCGATCCGGATCTGCATGCGTCTCCTCGGGGTCGCG
>DASQLJ010000539.1:0-12005 GCA_035630095.1 Longimicrobium sp. | reverse complement strand
CAGCGGCTCGCGGCGCTCCGCGCGGCGAACGTGGAGAGCTTCATGATCTTCATCACAGCGTTCGTGGCACGTTCCGAAGCGGAGCAGCGGGAGCAATTCATCCTGCTCAACAACACCAAGCCGCTCCCCCAAGGCCTGATCGACGAACTGCTCCCCAGCACCGAAACCGATCTGCCGTTGCGGCTCGACCGGCGGCGCCTCCCCTCCACGCTGGTGGACCGGCTGAATCGGGACGCCAATTCTCCGTTCAAGGGCATCATCAAAATGCCTACGAATCGCCGGGGCGTGGTGCGTGCGAATTCGCTCGTGCGAATGCTGGATCACAGCTACTCAGACGGTATCCTGCACCACTTCCGGAACCGCGAAATGCGCGCGGCGGATCTTGAACGGATGATCGATGTGCTGGAGGCATACTGGTCGGCCGTGGCCGAGGTGTTCGAAGCTGCGTGGAATCGCTCGCCACGAGAGTCGCGTCTTATGCACGGAGCGGGCATCGTGGCGATGGGGATGCTGATGGATTCGATCTGGCAGCGGATGAAGCCGGTGGTGCCCACTCGGAAGATGTTCCACCGCGAGCTACTCAAGGTGCGAGAATTCTGCCATTGGACCCACGGCTCGTGGGACTTCGGTCAACTTGGGATGCGACCTTGGAACCAGATTCAGAACACGCCGGGTGACGTGCAACTGCTCTCCAGCCAGATCTGCGGCCACTACAGACGGCAATCGGGCGGCGCCGCTGACGAAACGCAGATCGCGGCATCGTCGGAAGCGTAGAACGGGGCGGCCTCCACATGGAGGCCGCCCTTCTTACGTGCTCCTCCCCTGTTGCCAACATGCGATCAGCCGCGACGCATGCTTGACGCCCAGCGTCTCCCCCTACAGCTCCACCTTGTCCACGAAGCACCATCCCCACGTCTCCCCCGGCTCGATGGAGCGGATCACCGGGTGGGCGGTGGTGGTGAAGTGGGCGGTTGCGTGGCGGTTCTTCGAGTCGTCGCAGCAGCCCACGTGGCCGCAGGTCATGCACACGCGCAGGTGCACCCAGTCGTCGCCCAAGCGCAGGCACTCCTCGCACCCGCGGCTGCCGGGGTGCACGGGGCGCACCGCACCCAGGTGCGCGCACCTCGCGTCCTCCGCCGGATCCAGCGTGACCACCTGCTCGGTGTCCACCCCGCCGCGCCGGGCCGCGCGTGCCGGCGCCGGCGCGGGCGGCGCGGGGAGACCGCCGCCGGCCGGGCGGAAGAGCGGCGCGGTGCGCGCGAACGCCTCGGCGGTGCCGGCCAGCGCCAGCTCGGTGCCCGGCGCCAGCACCACGCCCACCTCCTCGGGCGTCTCGTCCCACACCCCGTCGCGCCGGATGCCGCGCACCCGCACGCCGTACGAGGAGAGCACCAGCTCGTGCAGCCCGCGCCCCGCGGCCGGCGCGCCGGGGCGCACGGTCACGGTGCGCGCCTCCAGGCAGTCGCCCTCCAGCGGGCACGGCGGCAGCGGCGGGAGCACGGCGGCGCGCAACGCGGCGTACTGCCCCGCGCGCACCGCCGCCTCCTGCGTCTCGATGTCCTCCGGCGCCACGCGGTACTCGCGCAGCACGTCGGCGAAGAGCTGCACCACCGCCTCCAGCTCCTCGGCCAGCACGCGGTCGGCGCCGGCGGCGGCCAGCGCGTCCACCTCGGCCAGGTAGCGGGTGCGCACCACGATGCGCATGGTGGGGTTCGCCATCCGCGCCACGGTGGTGATCCGCGACGCCGTGGCCGCGTCGTCGTCGGCGATGACCATCACCTTGGCGCGCTCCACGCCCACGTGCTCCAGCGTGCGCTGCCGGGTAGAATCCCCCCGCAGCACGGGGTAGCCCGCCTCCTCGGCCTCGCGGGCGCCCTCGGGGCTCAGCGTGGTGATCACGAAGGGAACGCCGGTGCCCTCCAGCACCCGCACCAGCCGCCGCGCCCCCGCGCCGTAGCCGGCCACGATCACGTGGTTCTCCATCCGCAGCTCGTCCGCGGCCCCCTCCATCTCCTCGTCCGCCGGGGACGTGACGACATGCGGGCCGCGGCGCGCCTCCAGCCGCGACGCGGCCATCGCCAGGTACGGCGTGCCCACCATCAGCAGCACGGTGGCGGCGATGAAGGTCTGCGACCCGTCCTCGCCCCATCCCAGCGGCGTCAGCCCCACCTGGCTGCCGGCGCGGTTCAGCACGAACGAGAACTCGCCCACCTGCGCCAGCAGCAGCCCGGCCGCCCCCGCCGCGGGGAGCCGGTAGCCCAGCAGCCGCGCCGAGGCGGCGGTGGTGAGCGTCTTGATGGCCAGCACGCCGGCCGCCGCCGCGAGCACCAGCGGCAGGTGGCGCACCAGGAAGCCCAGGTCCAGCAGCATCCCCACCGACACGAAGAAGGTGGCGCTGAACAGGATCTGCAGCGGCAGGATCTCGCCCAGCGCGTGCTCGCTGAAGCGGCTCTCGCTCACCACCAGCCCGGCCAGGAAGGCACCCAGCGACAGGCTCACCCCCGCCAGGCTGGTGAGGTACGCCGTGCCGAAGCACACGGCGATGATGGTGAGCAGGAAGAGCTCCGGCGCGCAGGTGCGGGCCACCGTCTCCAGCAGCGGCGGCATCACCCGGCGCGCCACCAGCATCACCGCGGCGATGATCCCGGCCGCCTTCCCCAGCGCCAGCGCCACCTCGCCCGGCGAGCCGCCCTGCCCGCCCAGCACGGGGAGGAGCAGCACCATGGGGATGATGGCCAGGTCCTGGAAGATGAGCAGCCCCAGCCCCACCTGCCCGTGCGTGCGGCTGGTCTCGCCGCGGTCGGCCAGCAGCTTCAGCACGATGGCGGTGGACGAGAGCGCCACCAGGAACCCGGTGAACACCGCCACCCGCCAATCCACCCCCAGCGCCGCCACCACCGCGGCCGTCACCCCGGTGGCCAGCACCACCTGCAGCGTGCCGCCGCCCAGGATCAGCCGGCGGATCTTGTTGAGCCGCTCGAAGCTGAACTCGATGCCGATGGTGAAGAGGAGGAGCACCACGCCCAGCTCCGCCGCGGCGTCCACCATCTCGGGGTCGCTCACCAGCCCCAGCGCGTGCGGGCCGATGAGCACTCCCGCCAGCAGGAAGCCCACGATGGTGACCAGCCCGGCGCGCGCGCCGGCGTAGGCGATCACCGCGCCCGCCACGATCACCGTGGCGGCCTGGACGAAGTAGGCCGGCGGGCCGGAGCCGGCGAGGATGGCGGCGAGCATGGGCGTGGCGGAAGACGGGTGGCGTGTGCTTCGGACGGACATGGATCGGATGCGCCGCGGTTACGCGCGGAAGGCGACGCTCCACGCACGGGAGGTTAGTCGCTCGCCGCGCGAGGCACCACCCCCGGGCGTCTTCCAAGGCCTTCGCCGAATGCCGGATCCGGTGTCGGCGGTGGCGATTCGATGGTGGCCCCGTGGCGGCGGAGCATGCGCGGGAAGATGCGAGTGAACTCGTGGTGAGAACGGCGGGCTTCGGCGTGGAAATTTGCAAGTAAACTCGCGGCTACAAGGGCACGCAGTCCGCCTTCGCGGACTTCAACGGCGATTGTGCCGCGATCGACGTAACCCGGCGTGCTCGCTGTCCATTCAGTTAGCCGCGGAATCTTCGCGCGAATGGCCGCTCCCGCATCGAAACGCACTCGCGCACTCACGCACTGGCGCACCTGTTCGCGGGCCCCCGGCGCGCCGCGGATCCCCGTCCTTCCCGTTCGGCCCGCCACGTTCGCGTTCCGTGGCCCCGGTCCTGCAAATCTCCGGGCCCCCTTGTATCGTGTTTGTTTACCGGCGGCGAGGCCCACGCGGGGGCCGCGCCGCCGCTGGAGGCTAGAGATGCGCAACACCCCCGCGGACAACGGAAAGAAGCGGAACGAGCCGGACGCGCCGGCGATCCTGCTGGTGGACGACCGGCCGGAGAACCTGCTCGCCCTGGAAGAGGTGCTCGCGCCGCTGGGGCTGAACCTGGTGCGCGCCGCCTCGGGCGAGGAGGCGCTGCGCCGCGTGCTGGAGCGCGACTTCGCGGCGATCCTGATGGACGTGCAGATGCCGGGGCTGAACGGCTTCGACACCGCGCGGATGATCCAGGCGCGGCCGCGCTCGCGCTCCATCCCCATCGTCTTCCTCACCGCCATCGACGCCGGCCGCATGCGCGAGGGGTACGCGGCGGGCGGCGTCGACTTCATCCCCAAGCCGTTCGAGCCCGACATCCTGCGCGCCAAGGTGGGCGTGTTCGCCGAGCTGTACGCCCGCGGCCGGCAGGTGCAGGCGCTCGCCGCCCAGGCCGCCGCCGCCGCCGAGCAGCTCCGCGCTGCCGGCGAGCTGCACGCCGCCCGCGAGGCCGCCGACGACGCCCGCGAGCAGGCCGAGCGCGTGCTGGACGGGATGACCGACGCCTACGTGGCGCTGGACGCGGAGTGGCGCGTGATCCGGGTGAACCGCGCGGCCGAGCGCGCGCTGGGCGTGGCGGCGGGCGAGCTGGACGGGCGCACGCAGTGGGAGGCGTGGCCGGCGTCCGTCGGCACCGAGCTGGAACGCCGCTACCGCGCGGCGGTGGAGACCGGGCAGCCACAGGCCTTCGAGTACCGCTACCGCACCCCCGACGGCCCGGCGGGGTGGCTCGACGTGCACGCCTACCCGTCGCCCGGGCGGCTGGACGTCTTCTTCCGCGACATCAGCCTTCGCAAGCGGGCCGAGGCCGAGCTGCGGCTGAGCGAGCAGCGCTTCCGCGCCGCGCTGGCCGGGTCGCCCGTCGTCGTCTTCAACCAGGACCTGGCGCTGCGCTACACCTGGATCCACAACCCCGCCCTCGGCTTCGTGCACACCGAGGTGCTGGGGAAGACCGACCACGACCTCTTCCAGCGCCCGCGCGACGCCGAGGCCAGCGAGGCGGTGAAGCGGCGCGTGCTGGAGAGCGGGCTGGGCGAGCGGACGGAGCTGACCATCTGGAGCGAGGGGCAGGAGCGCTTCTACGACCTGACGGTGGAGCCGCTGCACGCCGCCGACGGGCGCGTGGAGGGTGTGACCTGCGCGGCGGTGGACGTGACCGCGCGCAAGCACGCCGAGGCGGCGCTGCGCGAGGCGGGCCGCGAGGCCGCCGAGCACGCGGCCGAGATGGGGCGGATGAACACGCGGCTGGAGGAGCAGTCGCTGGAGCTGGAGTTGCAGGCCACCGAGCTGCAGGACCACGCCGACGCGCTGGAGACGCAGGTCGAGCGCTCGCACGCGCTCAACGAGCGGCTGGAGGGGGCCAACGCCGAGCTCGTCTCCACCAACCAGGAGCTGGAGCGGGCGAGGGACCGCGCCGACTTCCTGGCCGAGGCCTCCGTGGTCCTCGCCGCGTCGCTCGACTACGAGGCCACGCTGGCCGCCGTCACGCGCCTGGCCGTCCCCCGCCTGGCGGACTGGTGCGCGCTGGACGTGCTGGAGGACGACGGCGCCGTCCGCCGCATCGCCATTGCCCACGCCGACCCGGCGAAGGCCGCACTGGCCCGCGAGGTCGGCGAGCGCTTCCCGGTCACGCTGGACGACGCGGTGGGGATGGGCGCCGTCCTGCGCACCGGCGAGGCCGAGCTGGTCACCGAGATCACCGACGAGATGCTGGTGAAGGCGTCCCGCGACCCCGAGCAGCTCCGCCTGCTGCGCGCGCTGGGGCTGCGGGCGTACGTCGCGGTGCCGCTGCAGGCGCGCGGGCGGCGCTTCGCGGTGCTGGGGCTGTTCCAGGCCGAGTCGGGCCGCGAGCTCTGCGACGACGACCTGGCGCTCGCGGGCGAGCTGGCCCGCCGCGCCGAGGTGGCCATCGACCACGCGCGGCTCTTCGCCGAGGCGGCGGAGGCGCGGGCGCGGGCGGAGGAGAGCGAGGGCCGCTTCCGCACCCTGGCCGAGACCATCCCCCAGCTCGCGTGGATCGCGGACGCCGACGGCGCCATCATCTGGTACAACCGGCGCTGGTACGACTACACGGGTACGACGCCGGAGGAGATGCTGGGGTGGGGATGGAGCGCCGTGCACCACCCCGACCACCTGGAGCGGGTGAGCGGGCACTTCCGCGCGGCGGTCGCCGCGGGGGAGCCGTGGGAAGACACCTTTCCGCTGCGGGGGAAGGACGGCGAGTTCCGCTGGTTCCTCTCCCGCGCGCTCCCGCTGCGCGACGACGAGGGGCGCATCGTGCGCTGGTTCGGCACCAACACCGACGTGGAGGAGCAGCGCCGCGCCGAGGCCGAGCGCGACCGGGCGCTCACCGAGGCGCAGGCGGCCCGCCGCGCGGCCGACCTGGCGAACCGCGCGAAGAGCCAGTTCCTGGCCAACATGAGCCACGAGATCCGCACCCCCATCAACGCCATCCTGGGCTACGCCGAGCTGCTGGAGATGGGGATCTCGGGGCCGCTGAACGAGAAGCAGCAGGCGCAGCTCGGCCGGGTGCGCAGCAGCGGCGCGCACCTGCTGGGGCTGGTGAACGACATCCTCGACCTCTCCAAGGTGGAGGCGGGGGAGATGTCGTTCGTGCGCGAGGTGGCCCCCGCGCGCGCCACCGCCGCCGACGCGCTGGCGATGGTGGCGCCGCAGGCGGTGGCGCGCGGCCTGGAGCTCTCCGACGCGGCGGCGTGCCCGGGCGACGTGAGCTACCTGGGCGACCCCGACCGGGTGCGGCAGATCCTGGTGAACCTCCTCTCCAACGCGGTGAAGTTCACCGGGGGCGGCAGCGTCACGCTGCGCTGCCACGTGGCCGAGCGCCGCACCGGGGGCGGCAGCCGCGGGCCGTGGGTGGCGTTCGAGGTGCAGGACACGGGGATCGGGATCGCCCCCGAGCAGCTCGCGCGCATCTTCGAGCCGTTCGTGCAGGTGGAGGAGGGGCACACCCGCACCGCGGGCGGCACCGGGCTGGGGCTCACCATCAGCCGCCGCTTCGCCCGGATGATGGGGGGCGACCTGACGGTGAAGAGCGGGCTGGGCGAGGGCTCGTGCTTCACCCTGTGGCTCCCTGCCCACGCCGGCCAGGCGGCGGATGGCGCGGACGCCGCCCCCGAGCCGGCGGATGCGTGGCGCGCCCGCGCCGGCGATGTGGAGGGGCTGGCCGAGCTGGGGCGCATCGTCGCCGAGCAGGCCGACGCGCTGGTGCGGGCGCTCGCCGCACGCCTGCGGGCGGACGACACCGTCCCCGGCGCGCGCGTGCTGGACGACGCGCAGCTCGAGGACCACATCGTCACCTTCCTCACCGACCTGGGGACGACGCTGATCACGCTGGACGCCGGCGACGCCGAGCCCGACCTGCTGCGCGACGGGATGGAGATCGAGCGGCTGATCTCGGTGCGCCACGGCGAGCAGCGCGCGCGCCTGGGGTGGGGCCCCGAGCACCTGCGCCACGAGTACGCCCTGCTGCGCGAGGAGTTGGAGGCGCTGGTGCGCCGCGAGGCCCCCGCGCGCACCCACGCCGACGTGGGCGAGGCGCTGGACGTGGTCAACCGCCTCCTCGACGCCTCCGAGACGATCGCCGTCGAGGGGCTGGAGGACGCCGTCTCGCGGACGAGCGAGGGGTAAGGCTGGGAGGATCGGGGGACGAACGGCGACGGCGATTTATCGCGATCAACTGTGCAAACCCGAGGTGATGTCATCCTGAGCGGCGCCGCTGCACCGAGCCTTTCGTCTGCACCAGTCCGTGGCGGCGCCCGAAGGATCTATACCATCGGTCCGAGCGGCAGGCGGCCTGTCGCTCGAAGGCGGAGCATAGATCCTTCGGCCTGCTAACTCCTTCGTTGGCAGAGAGATAGGGGTGGTCGGCCTCAGGATGACATCGTCGAGGGGTGGCGAGGATGCACCCATCTCCCGGTTTGGGATAAACGGAGGAAGCGGAGAACCCCGTGCGGTTCTCCGCTTCCTCGTTGCCGTTCCGCCGTCTCCTACGATCGACATGCGGGCTGTCGATGAAGGCGCGCGCTACAGCGACTCGCAGCTTTCCGGCGGCCGGACGAAGGTGGCGAACAGCTCGTCCAGCGTCTGCTCGGGGTCGCCACAGAGGCCTTCGTGCACGGGGGAGCTCTGGATCACGTCGCTGCGCGGGCTGGTGAGCCAGTGGAAGCGCTCGCTGGTGGGCGCCAGCGCCACGGGGCCCGCGTCGGGATCGCCGTCGCAGATGGCGCGGCAGGCGTCCAGGTAGCGGGCGAGCAGCTCCACGTCCATGCCGGGCGCCAGCGCGTGCAGCACCCGCGCGTCCGTCACCACCCGCGCGCGCAGGAAGCTCACGGTGCGCGCGTGCATCACCACGCCCACGTTCACGAAGGTGCCCAGGTACGCGTGCGGCACCGCGCGGATCACGGCGAAGTTGTAGGCGGTCTCCACGGCGGCGCTCATCGGCGAGCCGAGACGCGGCGCGGCGGCTCGCTCGCGGCGGTGTCGCGGGCGCGGATCGCCTCGGCGGCGAAGGCGCGGGGCGCCTCCAGCCGCGTGCGGAAGTAGCGCGCGTACCGCTCGCGCGCCTCGTCGCCCGTGGCGAACTCGCCGCCGCCGCTCACGGGGTCCAGCAGCAGCGCGTCGGGCACCCGGGCCAGCACCGCGGCGATCACCTCGTCCGTCAGCGCGGCGGAGAGGCGCTCGTCCGCGCCTTCGAGGTCGACCGCGCGGCGGAGGAGGACGTGCTGCTTGGTCAACGGAAACGCCGTCTTGGTCCGCGCCGCGTCCACCGTCTTCCAGTCGTAGTGCGCGTACAGCGCGGCGCCGTGGTCGATCAGCCACGGGCGGCGCTCCCACACCATCAGGTTGGGATTGCGGTGCGTGCGGTCGGGATTCGTGACCAGCGCGTCGAACCAGACGAGGTCGGAGGCGAGCCGGTCGCCGATCAATTCCCCCGCGGCGTGCGCGTCGAAGTTGAAGGCGCCGTCCAGGTAGCGCAGGCCCACGTTGATGCCGTGGCTCCGCTGCAGCAGCTCCTGGATCTCGGGGTCGGGCTCGCTGCGCCCGAACTGCGGCGGCACCTGGATGATGGCCAGCTCGGGGACGGGAAAGCCCAGCGCGTCCGCAAGCAGCCCCACGATCAGCTCCGCGACGAGGACGCGGGCGCCCTGGCCGGCGCCGCGGAACTTCACCACGAAGCGGCCGCCGCCATCGGTGTCCACGATGGCCGGCAGCGAGCCGCCCTCGCGGAGCGGCTGCAGGTAGCGGCTGGCCGTATGGGTGGAGAGCTGTTGCACGATGGCTTGGGTTCGACGGAAAAACCGGGGGTGCAGCCCGGCTTGCATGGGCGGATGAATCCGCTGCGACGGCTACACGAAGTCCGCCTTCGCGGACTGCCGGCTCGGGGCCCGGCCGCGGCGGCGGCGCGCGGATCAAGCTACAGCGCGACGGGTGATCGCGGGAGGCGGGTGGGGGCGCTCTGGCGCGGCATCGGCGGACGCGCGACCTTGCGGGCCACGGCGCATCCAGCTTTTCACCATCTTCCGGAGGTCGCCGGATGCCGTCGTTCGGGAGCGCAGACACGCTGGTCGATGAAGCGCAGGCGTTCATGGAGAGCTACGCCACCGATCTTCGCGAAGGTCGCCGCGACGCCATCATCGCCCGCTACGATCCGCGCGGCGCCTACTTCATGGGGCACGGCCAGAAGCGGCTGGTGACGCTGGACGGGATCACGGCGATCTACCACGGCAACCAATGGCAGCCGCCCGTGAGCTTCGCCTGGCGCGACATGTCGTACGAGGCGGTGGGTCCCGACGCGGTAGTGGTGGCCGGCCTGCTCGACTGGGGCGTGAACGCCGATCTCACCATCCACATCTCGTACACCGGCCTTCTTCTGCGCCGCGAGGGCCGCTGGATGATCCGCCTGGAAGACGAAGACGCGGCCCCGCAGCGCCCGGCGCCCCGGCCCCCGGCCGGCGGGGCGCGATAGCCGGCTTCAAGCCGCCACGACGGCACGAAGTCCCGGCTTCGCGGCGCGCGGCCTCGTGGATCGGCGCCATCCATCTCTCACCCCCCTGCCCGGAGAACCGCCCGATGCCCTTGCTCGCGCGCCGAATCGCCCCGCTGCTCCTGCTGTTCGCCTCCGCCTGCGCCATCCACGTGCAGACGCCGCGCACCGAGCGCGCCGCGAACGACGCGCTGGTGTCGCAGGCGGAGGCGTTCATGGCCAGCTACGCGACCGACCTGCTGCAGGGCCGCCGCGACGCGATCGTGGCGCGCTACGATCCGCGCGGCGCGACCATGATGGGCATGGGGCAGAAGGAGGTGATGACGAGGGACCAGATCCACCAGCGGTACCACGGCCCCCGCTGGAACCCGCCCGTCAGCTTCGCCTGGCGCGACCTGTCGTACGAGGTGGTGGGCCCCGACGCGGTGGTGGTCACCGGCCTGTTCGACTGGGGCATCAGCGCCGAGCGAAAGGAGCAGCTCTCGTACACCGGCCTCCTCCTGCGCCGCGACGGCCGCCTGATGATCCGCCTGGAAGACGAGTCCTTCGCGCCGCGCCGCCCGGCAGCCACGCCCTGATCGCGTCGCACCGCTGACGAACGGTGGATCAAGCAGGGGCCGCAGAGGAACATCTCCCTCCGCGGCCTCTGCTTTTTTGTATCCCTGAATCAGCTTTTTGTCACGCAGAGTCAGCAGAGTGAGCAGAAACAACCGCAGTTCTCTGCTGACTCTGCTGACTCTGCGTGAACCCGTTGTTCGTCAGGGAGACCTGGATGACGACGGCGCGTCGGGATCCAGCGGGAGGACGTAGCCCTCAATGAGCTCAGCGCCCTCCGGCTGGAAGTCCGTCTCGGGCGCGCGGATGAAGCCCATGCGCGCGTACAGCCGCAGCGCGGGCCGCATGCTGCGCGAGGTGTGCAGCCCCAGCGCGGCGGCACCCATGGCGCGCGCGCGGCGGATGCACTCGTCCACCAGCGCCTTTCCAACGCCCAGCCCGCGCGCGTCGGGGCTCACCGCCAGCAGGCGCAGCTCGGGCGCGTCGGCGGCGTCGGTGAATTCGCCGTACGCCGGGGCGCGCGGCGGGAACAGCATCACGCTCCCCACGATCCGCCCGCCGTGCTCGGCCACGATGCGGTCCGCCGCCGCATCGCCCTCCAGCGTCGCGCGCACAGCACCGTCCAGCCCCGCCCAGGCGGAGGGCTCCATCACCGCCGAATGCTCCGCGTAGGCCCGCAGCGTCAGCTCCCGCACGGCGGCGCGGTCCTCGTCGCGCGCGTCGCGGATCACCAATCCCACGTCCGCCGTCATCCCAGTCGCGCGCGGTCGTGGGGCGCATCCCAGTCCACCAGTGGACCCTTGGGCACGATGCGGGAGGGGTTGAGCTGGTCGTGCGTCATGTAGTAGTGCCGCTTGATGTGGTCGAAGCTCACCGTCTCGCCGAAGCCGGGGCGCTGGTACAGGTCGCGCGCGTATCCCCACAGGTTCGGGTAGTCGACCAGGCGCCGCAGGTTGCACTTGAAGTGGCCCACGTACACCGCGTCGAAGCGCGCGAGGGTGGTGAACAGCCGGATGTCCGCCTCGGTGAGCTGGTTGCCGACGAGGTAGCGCCGCGTCGACAGCCGCTCCTCCAGCTCGTCGAGCCGGGCGAAGAGCGCGTCGACCGCCGCCTCGTACGCCTGCTGGGTGGTGGCGAAGCCGGCGCGGTACACGCCGTTGTTCACGTCGCGGTAGACGACTTCGTTGACCGCGTCGATCTCGCCGCGCAGGTGCGGGGGATACAGGTTCGGCGCGCCGGGGCGGTGGAACGCGGTGAGCTCCGTCTCGAAATCGATCGTGATGTCGGGATAGTTGTTCGTCACCAGCCGCTGCGTGACCCGGTCCCAGATACAGGGGACGGTGTAGCGGCCGGTGTACGACGGATCGGTGCGCAGGTACGCCTCGGAGAGGAACTCGAAGCCGCAGACGCCGTCGGCGCCGTGGCCGTCGCCCTCGCGGAACGCCCACCCCCGCTCGTCGCGGATCGGGTCCACCACGCCCATCGACACCACGTCCTCCAGCCCCAGCAGTTTGCGGACGATGATGGCCCGGTGCGCCCACGGGCACGC
>DASQLJ010000538.1:0-17524 GCA_035630095.1 Longimicrobium sp. | reverse complement strand
TCCAACGGCCGCGTGCTGGAAGGGAACCTCCACCGCACGCCCTCCACGCGGCTGGCGGACCACCTGTCCACGCTCAAGGGCTACATCTCGGTGACGGACGCGCTCTGCGCCCATTCGGGCGAGCGCTTCCCCTACGTGGTGGTGAACGCCGACCACCTGGTGCTCATCGAGGAGCTCCCGGCCGACGGGCAGGGACCGCGCGTGCCGCCGCAGGGCACGGCCGACCGCCTCCCCTCAGCGCTGTTCGGCTAGCGCCGCGCGCATCACCTCCAGCGGCGCGTTCACCCCCCACCAGCGGCGGAAGGCGGCGGCGCCCTGCAGCAGCAGCATCTCGCTGCCGTCGGTGGCGGGGATCTCGCGGCGGCGCATCGCCCGCACCCACCGCGTTTCGCCGCCGCGGGCGTACACCAGGTCCAGCGCCGCGTCGATGCGGGGGAGCGTCTCCGGGTCGAGCGGCAGCGGGTCGTCCTCGCGCAGCCCCAGCGAGGTGGCGTTCACCGCCAGGTCGAAGGAGCCGCCGTCCACCTCGCCCGCCGAGCCCACCACGCGCACCGGCGTCCGCGCGGTGCCGAAGCGGCGCGCCAGGTCGCGGGCGCGCTCATGCGTGCGGTTGACCACGACGACTTCCTCCGCGCCGTGGCGGACGAGCGAGTGGACCACCGCGCGCGCGCCGCCGCCCGCGCCGGCCACCAGCACGCGCGCGCCGGTGATGGAGCGGCCCAGCAGCGAGCGGATCGCGGCGCCCACGCCTTCCACGTCGGTGTTGTCGCCCCACACCTCGCCGCCCTCCAGCCAGAAGCAGTTGCAGGCGCCGGTCGCCTCCACCGCCTCGGTGCGGCGGTCCACGGCGAGCGCGGCGGCTTCCTTGTGCGGCAGCGTCACGTTCCCCGCCCCGCCGGCGTGCGCCAGCGCGCGCAGGAGCAGCCCGACCTCGTCCCCCGAGCAGCGCAGCGCCACGTACACGCCGTCCAGTCGGGCGGCGCGGATGGCGGCGTTCTGGACGACGGGGGAAAGGGAGTGCGTGACGGGGTCGCCCAGCAGCGCGATCAGCCGCGTGCGGGCGGTGAGGTGGCGGGTCACGGCGCCAGGATCGGCGCCAGCCGGTCGAGCGCCGCCGAGATCAGCCCGCGCAGCTCGTGGAAGGTCTCCTCGTAGACGGCCTCGCTCCCGCCGTAGGGATCGGCCACAGCCCGGCCCTCGCCGCCGGGGCCGGCCGCGAAGTCGCCCAGCGTGGCGGCGCGTTCGCCGGCGCCCAGGCGGTCCAGCGCGATCACGTGGCCCGACCCCATCCCCAGGATCAGGTCGGCCCAGTCCACCATCTCGGGGCTCAGCGGGCGCGAGCGATGGTTCTCCAGCCGGATCCCGGCGCGACCCGCCACGGTGACCGCCTCGGCGCTCGCGGGGCTCCCCGACGCCGCCGAGAGGCCGGCGGACGCCACTTCCACGTTCTTCCACCCGCGCCGCGCGATCTCGGCGCGCGCGATCCCCTCCGCCAGCGGCGAGCGGCAGGTGTTCCCCGTGCAGAGGAAGAGGATGTTGAAGGTGGCGGTGCGTGGCGCCGGGGCCGCCGCGTCCTGCTCGCTCATCTGCGCTCCGGCGGTCTCGCGCTGGGGGTGAATCGACAAGGCGTCGCGCGGTTCTGGGTGACGTGGGCGATCCCGGCAGGCGGCGCGGACCGGCTCTTCGTCCCGCGGCTCCGCCTCCGCTCCGAGCGATATCATTCACCCCCGGCTGCGGAGGCGGCAAGGGCCAGCGCCTCGGCCACGGCGAGATCCTCCGGCCGCGTGACCTTGAGGTTGCGGTACGATCCCATCACCACGCGCACCGGGCCGGCGTAGCGCTCGAACAGCGCGGCGTCGTCCGTCGCCGCGACGCCGTCCTCGCGCGCCCGGATGTAGGCGTCCACCAGCGCGGCGCGCGGGAAGCCCTGCGGCGTCTGCGCCTGCCAGAGGCGCGCGCGGTCGGGGGTGCCGGCGATGGTGCCGTCATCCCCCACCTCCTTGATCGTATCCGTCACCGGCACCGCGGCGATCGCGCCGGCGTCCCCGCATCGATCCAGCACGCGGTCGATCACTTCCGCGTCGACGAACGGGCGGGCTCCGTCGTGGACGAGGACCAGGTCGATGTCGTCCCCCAGCGCCCGCAGCCCGTTCCACACCGAGTCGCCGCGCTCCGCGCCGCCGGCGACGATGCGCACGTCCAGCGCGGCGAGCCACGGCGGCGGCGCGGCCGCGTCCTCCTCCGGGACGACGACGACGGTCTGGTGGATGCTGGGATGGTGCAGGAAGGGGAGGATGGCGCGCAGGAGCACGGGGACGCCCGCGATCTCCAGGTACTGCTTGCGCACCGGCCCCCCGACGCGCCGGCCCGAGCCGCCGGCGACGATCACCGCGGCGGCACGGGAGTCAGGAGAAGAGGTGCTGGACAAGGCCGCGGATGTCTTCGGTGCCCACGGCGCGGATCCCCGCCGGTGGCTTGCGGGGGACGGCGCGCGGCGACAGGTAGGCGGCGGTGAAGCCCATCCGCGCGGCCTCGGCCAGGCGGCGCTCCACCTGGCCCACGGGCCGCACCTCGCCGCCCAGCCCCAGCTCGCCGATGAACACCGCGTCGGCGGGGAGCGGGCGGTCGTACACGCTGGAGACGAGGGCCGCCGCGACGGCGAGATCGCCCGCCGTCTCCGCCAGCCGCAGCCCGCCGACCACGTTGAGGAACACGTCGAGCTGGCCGAAGGGGATCCCGGCGCGCTTCTCCAGCACGGCCAGGAGCAGGGCCAGGCGCTTGGGGTCGAGGCCGGCGCTCACCCGCTGCGGCGCGCCGTAGCTGGCCTTGGTGGCCAGCGCCTGCACCTCGGCCAGCAGCGGCCGCGTGCCTTCCATCGTCGAGACGACGGCGGAGCCGGACGCGCGCGCCGAGCGGTCGCCCAGGAACAGCTCCGAGGGGTTGGCGACCGGCACCAGCCCCTCGGCCGTCATGCGGAAGACGCCGATCTCGTCCACCCCGCCGAAGCGGTTCTTGGTGGCGCGGAGGACGCGGTGGTCCACGCCGCCCTCGCCCTCGAAGTAGAGCACGGTGTCCACGATGTGCTCCAGCGTCTTGGGCCCCGCGATCCCACCGCCCTTGGTGACGTGGCCCACCAGGAAGACGGCGGTCCCCGTCTGCTTGGCGAAGCGCTGCAGGCGGGCGGCGCACTCGCGCACCTGGCCCACGTTGCCGGGCGCGCCTTCCAGCTCGGGGGTGTAGACGGTCTGGATGGAGTCGATCAGCAGCACCTCGGGGCCGATCTCGGCGGCGCGGAGGAGGATGGAATCGAGCTCCGTCTCGGCCAGCAGCGTCACGTCGGCCGCCTGCCCGCCCAGCCGCTCGGCGCGCAGCTTCACCTGGTGGGCGGATTCCTCGCCCGACACGTAGAGCGTGCGCAGCCCCGACCCTTCCAGCCGCGCGGCGACCTGGAGGAGGATGGTGGACTTGCCGATCCCCGGCTCGCCGCCCACCAGGACGACGGAGCCCGGGACGATCCCGCCGCCCAGGACGAAGTCGAGCTCGCCCACGCCCGTGGCCCAGCGGCGCCGCTCCGTCCCCTCCACGTCGCGCAGGCGCACGGGAACGGCCTGGGAGGGGGCGATGCGGGAGACGGAAACGCCCGCGGCCATCACGGATTTCCGCTTCGCGGCCGCGGGCTCTTCCACCAGCGTGTTCCACTCGTGGCAGGCGGGGCACTGCCCCTGCCAGCGCGGGGTCTCGTTGCCGCACTCGCGGCAGAAGAACGCCGTGCGTGTCTTCGCCATGCGTCAGTGGTCTTCCGGCCCGCGCGCGTGGGTCACGCTCTCGAAGAGCGTGAACTCCTTGCGGAAGAAGAGCGGGAGCGTGCCGGTGGCCCCGTTGCGCTGCTTGCCGATGATCAGCTCGGCCTTCCCCTCGATGCTGTTCCCCTCCTTGTCCACCGGCCCGAAGTAGTACTCGGGGCGGTAGAGGAACATGATCACGTCCGCGTCCTGCTCGATGGCGCCGGAGTTGTGGCTGACGACCCCGTCGGCCAGCCACGAAGCCGGCCCGGGCACGGTCAGGTCGAACACCTCCTCCTCGCCGTCCGGCACGATCGAAACGATCCGGTCCCACGAGAGCTCCAGACCAGCGGAGGGCTCGAATCCGCGAGGCTTAGCCTGAAAGGCTAGTGCTCCATCAACTGAGCTTTTCCATTCATCCGGCGCCTCTCCAGCGGCGACCACGGGACTCATCTCCAGAGCCACCGACAGCTCGTCGCCCGGCTGTAGTTCATCCACCGTAGTCCAGCCCGACCGGCCAAAAAGTCGATGGGCACCCGTGCAGCGAATCGACTTGCCGCACGCGAGTCGAACGGAGTAGATCCCGCGCACGCCGACAGACCAGACGAGGTCAGACTCGGCTGCGACGAGTTCACCATCCGGTGATACGGCCACAACCTCGGGCGTGGTGCCCACCAGGTCCCGGATCGGAACGCGGCGCCCGTCGCTGAGCACGACGAGCGTGTCGCCGGTGACGCATTCACGCAGGTCCGACATCATCGGGCGCTTGTCGGGGCGGCTTTCCACGGCGCGGGAGAGCTGCGACAGGGCGACCACGGGGATGTTGAGCTCCTTGGCCAGCGCCTTGAGCCCTCGGGAGATCTCCGACACCTCCTGCTGGCGGCTCTCGGTCTTGCCGTTGCCCACCATGAGCTGCAGGTAGTCGACGATGATCATCGCCAGGTCGTCGCGGTCGGACTTGAGGCGCCGCGCCTTGGCGCGCATCTCCAGCACCGAGATGCCGGGCGTGTCGTCGATGTAGATCGGCGCGGTGTTCAGGTGGCCGGCGGCGATGGCGAGGCGCGCGTAGTCGTCGTCCGTCAGCCGGCCGCGGCGCAG
Organism: Longimicrobium sp.; assembly: GCA_035630095.1. GTDB lineage: Bacteria > Gemmatimonadota > Gemmatimonadetes > Longimicrobiales > Longimicrobiaceae > Longimicrobium. The sequence continues at coordinate 12,644 of DASQLJ010000538.1, read as the reverse complement.
GCGGCTGGCGTCCACGCGCGCCTCGGCGCACAGCACGCGCTGCACCAGCGACTCCTTGCTCATTTCCAGCGAGAAGAACGCGACCGGCTTCTGCGACTGGATCGCCGCGTGCTGCGCGATGTTCAGAACGAACGCTGTTTTCCCCATCGACGGCCTGGCGGCGACGATGATCAGGTCGCTGTTCTGGAAGCCGGCGGTGTACTCGTCGAGGTCGCTGAAGCCGGTGGGGACGCCGGTGATGGCGCTCTGGTTGGCCTGGAGCTGCTCGATCTTCTCGAAGGTGGGCCAGAGGATCTCCTTGATCCACACGAACCCGCGCCGGTCGCTGCTCTGCGCCAGCTGGAAGATGCGGCTCTCGGCCAGGTCCATCAGCCCCTCGACCTCGCCCTGCCAGGCGTAGGTCTCCTGGATGATGGAGGTGCTCGCCTCGATCAGCCGCCGCAGGATCGCCTTCTCGCGGACGATCTTGCAGTGGTAGTCGATGTTGGCGGCCGTGGGCACCGCGTCCAGCAGGCTGGCCAGGAACGCCACCCCGCCCACCGCGTCGAAGTCGCCGATCTTGCGCAGGTCCTCGGTGACGGTGATCTCGTCGATCACGTCGCCCTTCTGCCAGATGCGCACGAGCGAGCGGAAGAGGCGGCGGTGCGCCTCGCGGTGGAACATGCTGTCGTCCACCAGCTCCACCGCGCGCACCACGGCGTCCTGGTCGATCAGCATGCCGCCCAGCACCGCCATCTCCGCCTCGGCCGAGTACGGCGGCGTGCGGTCGGTGAAGGCGCTCGGCGGGGCCGGCGACGAGGGAGGCGATGGCGCGATGTGAAGCGCGGGGGTCGACATTGCGAGCTTTCGGGTCCTGCCGTACGGCGAAGAACGATGGCTCAGGCGCGCGGGGCGAGCACCGCCAACAGGTGCGCCCGTGCGTCAAGTGCGCGAGTGCGTTGGCTCTCGGCTCCAAACGAACGCACTGGCGCACCCGCGCACTCACGCACCTGTTCGGGATGTCGTGGAGTCGGCCGTGAAAGATACCGGCTTACGACGGGCGATCAAGCGTTGCGCGTGCGCGCTGCAGATCTTCCCACACCGCACGCACCCACCCCGGGTTCCGCAGCAGCGCGGCGGGGTGGTAGGTGGGCACCAGCGGGATCCCGCGGTACTCGTGCAGCCGCCCGCGCAGCCGGCCGATCGAGGTGTCGGTGCCGAGCAGCGTCTGCGCCGCGAAGGTGCCGAACGCCACGATGATCCCGGGCTTCACCAGCTCCACCTGGCGCAGCAGGTAGGGGCTGCACGCCTCCACCTCGTCCGGCAGCGGGTTGCGGTTCCCGGGCGGGCGGCACTTCAGCACGTTGCAGATGTAGACGCTTTCGCGCGGAAAGCCGGCGCTCATCAGCAGCAGGTCGAGGAGCTTCCCGGCCTTGCCCACGAAGGGGCGCCCCTGCCGGTCCTCGTTCTCCCCCGGCGCCTCGCCCACCACCATCAGCTCGGCGTTCGGGTCGCCCTCGCCGAAGACGACGCGGGTGCGCGTCTTGGCCAGCCCGCACCGGGGGCAGCCCAGCGACAGCTCGCGCACCGCGTCCAGCACCGGCAGCGCCCGGATCTCCTCCGCCGTCACGCCGCGCGCGGGCGCGTCCGGCGCCTGCCGCATCGGCGTCGCCCCTGGCGGCTGGGCGCCTGCGCGGACGTGCGTCTCGATCGGCGCCGTCTCCCCGGGAGTGGGGTCGCGACGTGGCGCCTCCGCGGGGGCGGAGGCGGATACGGGCTCGCGGCGCGGCGCCTCCACGCGGGCGGCGGGCGCCTCGCTCCGCGCCGCCGGGCGGAACTGCGCGAGCGCGTCCGCCGGCCGCGAGGGACGCGCGGACGCGGGCGACAGGATCGACTGGACGTCGCCGGCGGTGTGGCGGTCCAGCACCAGCTCGTCGTCGCCCAGCTCGGCGCGCTGGCGGAGGTAGCTGCGAAGCAGGTCGCGCGGGTCGCTCACCAGGCGTGCTTCGCCTCGATCAGCGCCTCCACCCGGTCCAGGATGCGGTCGGCCACCTCGGCCTTGCTCATCAGCGGCAGCTCGTCGTCGTCGCGGTCGGGCTCCAGGAAGGTGACGCGGTTGGTCGCCACCTCGAAGCCGGCGCCGGGCTCCCGGGCGTCGTTCACCACCAGCAGGTCCAGCCCCTTCGCCTCCAGCTTGCGCCGCCCGTTCGCCACCACGTCGGTCGTCTCCAGCGCGAAGCCCACGATCACCGCGTCGGCGCGGCGCAGGTCGCGGGTGGAGGCCAGGATGTCGGCCGTGCGTTCCAGGTGGATCTCGGAGAAGCCACCCGCCTCCTTCTTCAGCTTCTCGTCCGCCGGGTCTTCCGGGCGGAAGTCGGCCACGGCGGCGGCCATCACCAGCGCGTCGGCGTGCGGAAGCGCGGCGGCCACGGCGTCGCGCATCTCGGCCGCCGTCTCCACCCGGCGGATATCCACGCCCGCGGGCGGGGTGAGGTGCGACGGGCCGGAGACCAGCACCACGTCCGCCCCGCGCCGCCACGCCGCGGCCGCCACCTCGTACCCCATCCGCCCCGACGAGCGGTTGCCGATGTAGCGCACCGGGTCGATCGCCTCGCGCGTGGGCCCCGCGGTGACGACGACGCGGCGCCCGCCGAGCGGACCCTCGCCCTCCAGCGCGCGGCCGGCGTGGGCGATGATCTCGTCCGGCTCCAGCATCCGCCCGGGTCCCTCGCCCTCGCCCCACGCCAGCGGGCCGGTCGCGGGGCCCGCCAGCACGTAGCCGAAGCCACGCAGCCGCAGCAGGTTGTCCTGCGTGGCCGGGTGGGCGTACATGCGGTCGTTCATGGCGGGGCAGAGCACCACGGGCGCGGCGGTGGCCAGCAGCACGGCGGAGAGCAGGTCGCTCGCCATCCCGTTGGCGGCGCGCGCCAGGAAGTTGGCCGTGGCCGGCGCCACCACCACCAGGTGGGAGTCGCGCGCCAGGCGGATGTGCAGGTTGGGGTCGCCGGGGGGGTACAGCGAGGTGTGGACGGGGCGCCCGGTGAGCGCCTCGAAGGTCATCGGGCGCACGAACTCCAGCGCGCCGGCGGTGAGCGCCACGTCCACCTCGGCGCCGGCCAGCGTCAGGTCGCGCGCGAGCTGGACGGCCTTGTAGGCGGCGATCCCGCCCGCCACCCCCAGCAGCACGCGGCGCCCCGCGAAGGGGCGCCGCGGCTCACGCGTGCCGGCCACCGGCTTACGAGATCTCGGGGCGGGCGCGCTCGGTCAGGTGGAACGCCGTGCTCCCCTGCCGCACCTCTTCGAGCGCGGTGGTGGTGAGCTTCTCGCGCGGCTCGGCGCCGCTCACGGTGGGGTCTTCCATCAGCTCGCCGCGGCGCAGCTCGTTCAGGTGGCGGGCCAGCTTGGCCGCCACGAGCACGCCCAGGTACTTGCTTCCGGTGTGTCGGGCCGCCTGGCCCGGAGTCACGACGCGCATTGTGATACCATCCTGTCTGAGGCGTTCAACGGGCCCCGGCGGGGCCCAGCTCACTCTCGATCTCGGCGCACAAGCGCGCCACCGTCTCGTCCATCCCGCCCGAACCGCAGCGGACGCCACCGCGCCCGCGCAGCACCGCTTCCAGCTCCTCCACCGCGCGGTGCAGGTCGTCGTTCACCACCGCGAAGTCGAACTCGGGCGCGGCGCGGATCTCGTCTTCCGCGTTGCGCAGGCGCCGTTCCAGCACCTCGGGCCGCTCCGTGCCGCGGCCGGTGAGCCGCTGGACGAGGGCCTTTCCGCTGGGCGGCAGCACGAACACCAGCACCGCCTCGGGGAGCCGCGCGCGGATCTGCCGCGCGCCCTGCACGTCGATGTCGAGCAGCAGGTGCTGCCCGGCGGCCTGCGCCCGCCGCACGTTGGCCAGCGGGGTGCCGTAGAAGTTGCCGTGCACCGGCGCCCACTCGATCAGCTCGCCGGCGTCCCTCATCCGTTCGAACTCGGCGGGGGCGACGAAGTGGTAGTGCACGCCGTCCACCTCGCCGGGCCGCGGCGCCCGCGTGGTCGCCGATACCGAGAAGGCGACGTCGTCGTTGCGCTGCCGCAGCATCGCCGCCAGCGTGCTCTTCCCCGCCCCGGAGGGCGCGGAGAGCACCAGCGGAAAGGGCGCCTCCGGGTCCGTCACTCCACGTTCTCCACCTGCTCGCGGAGCCGCTCCACCTCTTCCTTGATGGCCACCACGCGGTGCGCGATCCCCGCGTGGTTGGCCTTGGATCCGATGGTGTTGGCCTCGCGGTGCATCTCCTGGACGAGGAACCCCAGGCGCTTCCCCACCGGCTCGGCCGAGTCGGCGTCGAGCAGCTCGCGGAAGGCGGCGTTGTGGGCGCGGAAGCGCACCAGCTCCTCGTTGATGTCGAGCCGCTCGGCGGTGTACACCAGCTCCTGCGCCAGCCGCCCCTCGTCCACCGCCACCCCGCCGGCCAGCTCGCGGATCGCGCTCCTCAGCCGGTCGCGCTCCGAGGCCAGCCGCTCGGGGGCCACGCGCGCGATCTCGTCGAGGCTGGCCTCGATGGCGGCCACCCGGCCCTCCAGGTCGTCGTGCAGCCGCCGCCCCTCGCCCTCGCGCATGCGCACGTTGGCCAGCGCGGCCTCGTCCACCGCGGCGCGCACGTCCTCGGCGGGGATCTCCACCGCCTCGGCGTCGCCGTCGTCGCGCACGAACACGTCGGGGAAGCGCGCCAGCAGGTGAAGGTCGGGCTCGCCGCCCACGTCGAAGCGCTCGCGGAGCTGCGCCAGGAGCGTGAGGTAGGTCGCCACGCGCTCGTCGTCCAGCTTCAGCCCGCGCGGGGTGCCGGCGGGGGCCTCCAGGCGAACCGACACGTTGGCGTGCCCGCGCGGCAGGTGCGCGCGCAGCCACTCGCGCATCTCCACCTCCCAGCGCGCGAGCGACTGGGGAAGGCGGAGGTTGGCGTTGAAGTGCCGGTGGTTGACCGTGCGGACTTCCACCAGGAGGGTCCCGGCCGGCGTCTCCCTGCGCGCCTCGCCGTACCCCGTCATGCTGCGTATCAAGCGTCTGCCCCTGTCCGGTCGGTAACCATCAAGTGTAACGCAGCGGACGACGAACGGTCAACCGCCGGCGCCCGCCGGCGCGTGGCGGAAGGCAGGTCGGGCAGACCGGGTCGTCGCTGCGTATCTGATTAAATCGCAGCGACTTGCACAGTCGGTCGGCCGATGACTGCGAGGCGCCTCGGAAGTCCCGCGGGCCCTCTCCCCGCGCCTGAGAGCGCTCCCCTCTCCCGTTCCGGGAGAGGGAGGCATGCCGAGCCGATAGTGTCCCCTGCGGCCTAACCCTCACCCAGAATCTCCGGAGCGCCGGATGCCCGTCCCCTCAACCACTCCCGGGACGGGAGAGGTGGCGAGCCTCGGCGAGCCGGAGAGGGCGTGGCGCCGCGGGCACACTCATCATCCCGTGGCCGCACGTCCGCTCTTCCCCACCTATCATCCGTGCCTAGTTCCGGAAGAACCACCTCACGCCGTACAACGCCCGGCCGCTGGGGATCTCCGACCCCGGCACGTCGTAGGCCTGGCGGCGGGTGTTGAACAGGTTGTCGTAGCGGTAGAAGATCCGGATGTCGATGATGCGGACCTGCAGGTAGATGTTGTACAGCGCGTACGGCCGCAGCAGCACGTTCTGCCCCGCGTTCGCGTCCCAGGCCACGGTCTCGTCGCGCCCCACCACCTCGAAGCGCAGCGTGGGCTCCAGGTTGCCGTCCTTGTACACGCCGTTGAACTGCACCGCCGCGCGGCCGAGCTGCGACGGGAGGTAGGGGCGGTCGGGCGTGTCGAGCCAGCGCTGGTACCACCCCTGCAGCGAGAGCTGGCGCACCAGCAGCGGCACCGACGCGTACGCCTCCACCCCGGTCGCGGCGAGCCCCGGCTGCAGCGGCGCCAGGCGGTCGTACACGAAGCCGTAGGGCGCCGCCTGGTCCAGGTCGTGGCGCACCACCGCGGCGCCCAGGTGGAAGCGCCCGCGGTTGAACTCGGCCCCGGCGCGCAGGCCGTTCAGCGAGCTGTCGAAGGTGCGGAAGGCCTGCACCTCCACGGTGTCCACCAGCGGCAGTCCGTTCGCGCCGATCCCGCCGAAGGTCTTCAGCTCCACCGAGTCGCGCGCCAGGTAGCGCACCCCCCGGCTCCCCGCCGCGAGCTGGCCGAACACCGAGAGCCCGCCCCACGGCCCGGCGCGCAGCGTTCCGTGCGTCTCCAGCCCCGCCACGCCGCCCACCGTGAGCTGCCGCGCCTCGGCCGTCGCCGCCAGCCAGGGGGCGGGGTTGAAGTCGAGCCGCCCCCAGAGCTCGGTCTGGTTCGGCGCCCAGCCGTCGTCGTCGCCGCGGTGCAGGCGGAACCCGGCCGCGAGCTGGCCGATGCGCAGCGGCACGGTGGCGCGCGCGGCGGCCTGCAGGCTGCGGTCGCGCTGCGTGACGCTGTCGTTGCCGGCCGGGCGCTGCAGGCTGCGCCCGATCATCGCCTCCAGGTTGATCCGCCCCAGCAGCAGCCCGCGGCCGCGGAGGATCGCCTCGGTGCGGTCGAGGTCCTCCTCGCCCGGCTGCGACTCGATCTCGCTCTCGGCGTTCAGCTTGGTGGTGCGGAACTCGGCCTGCAGCCCCCAGGTGGGGGTGAAGGCGTAGCTCAGCCGCGACACGCTGTGGGTCACGCTGAAGTTCTGCCGGCGCAGCGACCCGCCCGTCTGGTCCAGGTCCAGCGCGATCTCGCCCATCATCCGCTTGCCGATCGGGCGGGTGAACAGCGCCCGCAGCGCGCGCGTGCCCAAGTCGCCGTCCATCCCCTCGATCTGCGCGAAGGGGCGGATGTCGGGCATGCGCAGGCTGGTGATGTCCACGCGCACCTCGTCCATCCCGCGCTGGATGCGCACCGACGCCACGTTCACCAGCGGCACGCGCTGGAGATCGGGGGTGGCGGCGTTCAGCGGGCGCAGCTCGTAGCCGTCCAGGAAGATGCGGAAGCGCCCGCCGCCCGACGCGTACGGCGACACGCCCATCGGCCGGCCGAAGCCGCCGCTGCGCGTGGTCACCAGCCCGGGGACGGCGTCCAGCAGGTCGGCCAGGGTGAGCCCCTGGAAGTACTGGAGCTGCTCGGGCCCCAGCGTCCAGCTCGCGTCGCTGAAGCCGTAGGCCGGCGGCAGCGGGTGCGTGGGGAACGCGGGCGCGGCGATTGTGGAATCGGGCGGCGTGGTGTCGCGCGCGGCGTTGGGGATGGTGTCGCCGCGGATCGCCTCGCCGGGGATCGACACCTGCGCGCTGTCGGTGCGCGGACGGGGACGCGGCGTGGTGTCGCGCGGCACGGTCGGCGGCACGCGGCGCACCGAGGTGGTGTCCTGCGCGTGCAGGCGCGGCGCGGCCAGCCCGGCGAGGGCCAGCGCGGCGGCCAGCAGGGCGGAGCGGGGCGCGCGCCTCATCCCGCGCGCGACAGGACCCATTCCACGAACAGCCGCGTGGGCGCGCCCGTGGAGCCCTTGCTGAGGTACGACGGCTTGCCGTCGCCGTACGCGGTGCCGGCCACGTCCAGGTGCACCCAGGGCACGTCGCCCACGAACTCGCGCAGGAACCAGGCGGCGGTGATGGTGGCGGCCGGGCGCCCGCCGCTGTTCTTGATGTCGGCGTAGTCGCTCTTGATGTGCTCGCGGTACTCCTCGAACATCGGGAGCGGCCAGCAGCGCTCGCCGCTGCGCTCGCCGGCGGCGCGCACCTCCTCGATCAGCGCCTCGTCGTTGCCCATGATGCCGCTGGCCTGGTGCCCCAGCGCGACCACGCAGGCGCCGGTGAGGGTGGCCGCGTCGAGCATGGCCACGGGGTCGAAGCGCTTCGCGTAGTGCAGCGCGTCGGCCAGGATCAGGCGCCCCTCGGCGTCGGTGTTCACCACCTCGATCGTCTTGCCGCTGGCCGCGCGGAAGATGTCGCCCGGCTTCATGGCGCTGGCGCCCAGCATGTTCTCGCTGCTGGGGACGATGCCGACCACGTTCGCCCGCACCCCCAGCTCGCCGATGGCGTGCATGGCGCCCAGCACCGCCGCGCCGCCGCACATGTCGAACTTCATCTCCTCCATCCCCTGCGCGGGCTTGATGGAGATGCCGCCGGCGTCGAAGGTGAGCCCCTTCCCCACGATCACCAGCGGCCGGGCGCCTTCGTCGCCGCCGCGGTGCTCCAGCACGATCAGCCGCGGCTCCTCGTCCGTCCCTCGGGCCACGGCCAGGAGCGCCCCCATCCCCTCGGCCTCCATCTCCTTGGGCCCCAGCACGGTGAGCTTCATCCCGAAGCGCCCTGCGATGTCGCCCGCGACCTCGGCAAGGCGGGTGGGCGTGACGATGTTGCCGGGGAGGTTGCCCAGGTTGCGCGCGAAGTTCTCGGCCGCCGCCGTCACCGCGCCCACGCGGGCGCCGTCCTGCGCGGCGCCCTGGTCGGCCGCCGCGGCGAGGACGAGCTCGAGGTCGGCCAGCTCGACCGGCTCGGGCGCGTCGTCCGCGCGCGACTTGAGCTCGCTGAACGAGTAGGAGCCGAGGACGACGCCCTCGGCCACCGCCCGCGCCGCCGCCCGCGTGTCGACCGACGACGTGGGGAGGAGGACGGTGACCCGCGGCGCGCGGGCCTTCGCCGCCTGCCTGGCCGCGGTGCCGCCGGCGCGGCGCAGCCGCTCCGCCGTGACCGCCTCGGGCTTGCCCAGCGAGATCAGCAGCACGCGCGTGGCCGCCACGGCGCCCGCCGCGGGGTAGAGGGTGACGAACTCGCCCTCCTTGCCGCACAGGTCGCCGCGCTCGCGCACGGCGGCGATCATCCCGCCCAGCGCCGGGTCGAGCGCGGCGACGGCCGGGTCGGCGCCCCCGTCGAACACGGGGATGGCCAGCAGCGGCGTCTCGAGCGAGGCCAGCTCGCCGCGGAGCACGGTGACGTTCATTCGGCTTTCAGATCGCTGTAGTTGTCAGGACGGCCGAGCCCTTTCACCCGCCGCGCGCCCCGTTGGTTCCGCGGCCGCCGGGGCGGCCGCGGAACCCTCATCTTCTCCGTATCTTCCCGGTCCGGGCGAGGACCGGTCCGGGCGAGGACGGGACGAGCGTCCCGCCCTCCCCGGACGCGGCGATCACATCTTCTCGATCATCTTCCGGCCGAACTCGCTGCAGCTCACCTTGGTGGCGCCTTCCATCAGCCGCTCGAAGTCGTAGGTCACGGTCTTCTGGCCGATGGCGCCCTCGAGGCCCTTGATGATCAGGTCCGCCGCCTCGGTCCACCCCATGTAGCGCAGCATCATCTCGCCGCTGAGGATGACGGAGCCGGGGTTGACCATGTCCTTGCCCGCGTACTTGGGCGCGGTGCCGTGGGTGGCCTCGAAGATGGCGTGCCCGCTGATGTAGTTGATGTTGGCGCCGGGCGCGATGCCGATGCCGCCCACCTGCGCGGCGAGCGCGTCGCTGACGTAGTCGCCGTTCAGGTTGAGGGTGGCGATCACGTCGTAGTCCTTGCCGCGCGTCAGGATCTGCTGGAGGAAGGCGTCGGCGATGGCGTCCTTCACGATCAGCCTGCCGGCGCCCTCGGCCTCCTTCTGCGCGGCGTTGGCCGCGTCCTCGCCCTGCTCGTCCTTGATGCGGTCGTACTGCGCCCAGGTGAAGGTGCGCTCGCCGAACTCGCGCTCGGCCAGCTCGTAGCCCCAGTTCTTGAAGGCGCCCTCGGTGAACTTCATGATGTTCCCCTTGTGCACCAGCGTCACCGAGCGGCGGCCGTTGGCCAGCGCGTACTGGATCGCCGAGCGCACCAGCCGCTCGGTGCCTTCGCGCGACACGGGCTTGATGCCGAAGCCGCTGCTGTCGGGGAAGCGCACCTTCTTGAAGCGGTCGGGGAACGCGGCCGCGAAGGCCTCGCGGAAGCGCTTCGCGTCCTCCGTCCCCTCCTCGAACTCGATGCCGGCGTAGATGTCTTCCGTGTTCTCGCGGAAGATGACCATGTCCACGTCGCCCGGCCGCTTCACCGGGCTGGGGACGCCGTCGAACCAGCGCACGGGGCGGACGCAGGCGTAGAGGTCCAGGATCTGGCGCAGCGCCACGTTCAGCGAGCGGATGCCGCCGCCCACGGGCGTGGTGAGCGGGCCCTTGATCCCCACCAGGTACTCGCGGAAGGCGTCGAGGGTGGCGTCGGGGAGCCAGCTCCCGGTCTGCTGGAAGCTCTTCTCGCCGGCCAGCACCTCCATCCAGTGGATCCTGCGCTTCCCGCCGTACGCCTTCTCCACCGCGGCGTCGAACACGGGCTGCGAGGCGGCCCAGATGTCGGGCCCGGTGCCGTCGCCCTCGATGAAGGGGAGGATCGGCTGGTCGGGCACCACGAGCTCGCCGTCGCGGAGCTGGATGCGCTCGCCGCCCTGCGGCGCGGTGGCGTTCGGGTCGGTCATATGGATGCTCTCGTGGGTCGGAGGTTTTGTTGTTCGATCCGGATTTCGTCGCATGCGGCGGCGGTCTGAACGGTGTCTCGGCGCGAGCCGAACCGTCCCGCCCGCGCCACCGCCCGCCCCGCCGCCGCAGCCGGAAATACAAACGCGGAGCGCGGCGGGCACCCCCGCCGCGCCCCGCGGGAGGCGTGCGCCACGCTCCGCCGGCTCGCTACCGCTGCTCGATCGGCGTCACCGTCTTGCCGCGCGGCCCGATGTACTCCGAGCCGGGGCGGATCAGCCGGTTGTCGGCGTACTGCTCCAGCAGGTGCGCCGTCCACCCCGGCATCCGCGCGATGGCGAACACCGCGGTGAACAGGTCCATCGGGATCCCCAGCGTGGTGTAGACCGAGGCGGAGAAGAAGTCGACGTTGGGGTAGATGCGCTTTCCCTTGCGCTCCATCTCCTCGGCCATGGCCGCGCGGATCTTGTCCGACAGGTCGAGCCAGCGGGTCTCGCCCGCCTCGGCCATGATGCGGTCGGCCAGCTCGCGCAGCACCTTGGCGCGCGGGTCGGTGGCCTTGTACACGCGGTGGCCGAAGCCCATCACCTTCTTCCCGCCCTCCAGGGCGTTGCGCACCCAGGCCGCCGGGTCCTCGCCGCTCTCGTCGATCTCGCGGAGCATGTTCATCACCTCCACGTTGGCGCCGCCGTGGCTGGGCCCCTTCAGCGTGCCGATGGCCGAGGTGATGGCCGAGTAGACGTCGGAGAGGGTGCCCGCCGTGACGCGCGCCGCGAAGGTCGACGCGTTCATCGCGTGCTCGGCGTGGAGCACCAGCGCCACGTCCATCGTGCGGCAGCGGGTGTCGTTGGCGTCCTCGCCGTTGAGCATGTACAGGAAGTTGGCCGCGAAGCCGGTGCCCTCCCTGGGCTGCAGCGGCTCCTTCCCGTCGCGCAGGCGGGCGTACGCGGCCACCAGCGTGGGCGTCACCGCGGTGAGGTACAGCGCCTTGCGGCGCACCTCGGCGGCGGTGATGTCGTCGGCGGCCGGGTCGAAGGTGCCGAGCGCCGAGACGGCGGTGCGGAGCGCGGCCATCGGGTCGGCGTCGGCCGGCAGCGTGCGCAGCACGGCCAGCATCTCGTCGCTCAGGCTCGCGTTCGCCTGCAGCTCCTGCTTCAGCCCGTCGAGCTGCTCGCGGTTGGGCAGCTCGCCGTTCCAGAGGAGGTAGCACACCTCCTCGAAGGTGGTGTTGCGTGCGAGGTCGTCGATGTCGTAGCCCGCGTAGATGAGCTCGCCGACCTCGCCATCGATGTCGCTCAGCTTGCTCTGACCGACGATGACGCCTTCCAGCCCCTTGCCAGCCATGTCTTGACTTCCTCGAACGCGCGTGCGTGCCGTAGATTCGGGGGTCGCGCCGCGGCCGGCGGCCCCGCTTCCCCGCGGATTTGCGAGGGCGTCGGGGCGTGCACCATCCGGGCCAGCGGCGGCGCGGGAACATAGCGGGCGTGCCGGGCGGTGGCAAGCGGGTTCGGGCCCCCGCTCCGGGTGCCCGCGGGCCGCCTCTTGCATGGGCCGGGAGGGTCGCCGGGAGCACCGGGGCCGCTCCTTTTTTCACGCCGTACCTGCCGCAGTGGGAGTGGAGCCGCAACACGCCGACGCGGAGCTGATCAGGCGCATCCTGGCGGGCGAGCGCGAGCTCTACGCCGGCCTCGTGATGCGCTACCAGGACACGCTCTTCCGCCACGCCGCCGCCATGGTGGCCGACCGCGACGCCGCGGCCGACCTGGTGCAGGAGAGCTTCGTGAAGGCGTTCACGCGGCTGCACACCTGCGAGCCCGACCGCTTCGGCGCGTGGGTGTTCCGCATCCTGCGCAACCGCTGCAAGGACTGGCTGAAGAACCGCCGCCAGCACACCACCCCCCTCCTCGCCGACGACCACGCCGCGCCCGACGGCGACGACCCCGTGCGCACGCTGGAGCGCACGGAGCTGGGCCGCGTGGTGGAGGCCGCCCTCCTGCGCCTCCCCGCCGCCCAGCGCGAGGCCTTCCTCCTGAAGCACGTGGACGGGCTGAGCTACGAGGAGATGGCCGAGCGCCTGGAAACCGGCGTGAGCGCGCTGAAGATGCGGGTGATGCGCGCGCGGGAGGCGCTGCAGGAGATCCTGCGGGACGTGGTGTAGGGGCGGATTCGGAGGGGTGCTGGATGTCGGTCGGAGGAACCTGGGGTAGGGACGGGGGCTCGCTTCGCTCGCGGCTACTTCGGACGCGT